>JANWWA010000009.1 GCA_025056565.1 Chloroherpetonaceae bacterium
CCTATTTTGAGCGCTCTGTTAATAGCAGAGCAAGGTAACTTATCCCTATCTCACTCTATTTATTTCTTTTGCTTTCTTCGAAAGTTGGATACCTAAAAAATGAAGAGCAAGAAGCAATGCATTTCCTAAGAAATCTTGAGGGGAAAAATGTGATGTGCGCAGGAAGTAGTCAATACATTATTCAGATTGCGCAAAAACGCACTCTAATTGGCGGCGTAGCGGGCGTATTAAATCTTGATGAGCGTAAAGACGACATTCTTTCTTTTTTCAATGCGACTAGTGACGAAGTGAGGAGAAAAATTCTGAAAAAGTATAAAATTGACTATGTGTACATTGGAGAAGCAGAGAAGCAGCTTATTCGATTGGACAGAAATTTCTTAGTAGAGTATCCACTCGTGTATGGGAACAGTGTAGCGGAAATTCATGTCGCTCGCCAAGAAAAAACAGAGATACAAGAGTAACAGCAGCGCCTGTAGCGCATCTTCTCGTCGCACGCAGTTTCTCATTGCAGTTCCACGCAAAGTATGAGGTCTATTCCCTGCACGCCTGTTGATATCCGTGACGGATAGATTAAAAAAGTGTTAAATCTTGACATGTGTAGGGAAAAAAGCTATCTTTACTTAATCTAAACTCACTTCTAAGGAACCCAAACTCAGCAAACTGCAAAAACCCAAAAAGCTATGAAAAAAGTTACAGCATTTTTATCGGCACTGCTGTTGGCGTTTTCGCTCAATGCCTGCACAGTAACATTCCCCGTTGCTGTGTCTGGGAACCAAATCGGTCAAAAAGTGGGCAAAGCATCAAGCTCAATTATCCTTGGTCTGTTTGCATTTGGCGATTCAAGCATTCAAGCGGCAGCAAAGAATGGTGGGATTACCAAAATCTCGACTGTGGATGTGCAATTTACAAGCATCCTTTTAGGGTCTATACGGGCATTACGGTCGTCGTAACAGGCGAATAATAGCAGCGGCGTGGAAACTACCTCTGGGTAGTTCCACACACACTGCAGCTCGCTGCGGAATAAGCCCCAGAACCTCTTTTCAGAACGCACCCACCAAAAGTATAGGTTGAACATTAAGCTGCATAACATCACTGCCCTACATTTGACGAAGCAACTCCCCAAATGCTGCAGAAGTGACTGGAAAGTTCGCTAAATTCCTGTCAAAATCACTATGGTTACGCAGTGCCTAAAAATTGGCATAACCTGCTATCCGACTTACGGCGGCAGCGGAGTGGTTGCAACAGAGCTGGGTAAAGCACTCGCCGAGCGTGGACACATTGTGCACTTCATCAGCTACAGCTTGCCTTTCCGCTTGCGCCGTTTCTCTGAAAACATTTTCTACCACGAAGTTGAAATCAGCAACTATCCGCTCTTCGAGTTTCCGCCTTACTCGATTTCACTCGCCTCAAAAATGGCAGAGGTGATGTGCTACGAAGAATTGGATTTGCTTCATGTGCATTATGCGATTCCGCACGCAATCAGCGCCTTTCTGGCACGCGAAATTCAACGCGACCGACTTAGCCTTGCCCAAGTGTGCAAAGAAACCAAAGTGATCACGACCTTGCACGGCACAGACATTACACTGGTGGGCACAGACCCCGGCCTAAGTGGTGCAGTGCGACTTGGAATTAACCGCTCCGATGGCGTAACCGCCGTGTCTGAATTTCTGAGACGCAAAACAATTGAAGACTTCTCACCCACAAAGCCCATAGAAGTTATCAAGAATTTTGTAGATACGAAGGAATTTTTCCGTCGCCCTGAGGCAGAGCGGCTGCGCGCCGCCTTCGCCACAAAAGAAGAAAAGATTGTAGTGCATCTGTCGAACTTCCGTCCAGCTAAGCGGGTGAAAGATGTGGTGCGGGTCTTTGAAAAGGTAAGCCGAGAGATACCCGCACGCCTGCTGCTGATTGGGGATGGCCCTGAACGCTCCGAAGCCGAACACCTTGCACGTGAGCTGAAAATCTCAGAAGCAGTGCGCTTTCTTGGCAAGCAAGAAGCAGTAGTCGAGCTGCTGTCCATAGCTGATGTGATGCTGATGCCCAGTGAGTCAGAATCGTTCGGACTGGCTGCACTGGAAGCCATGGCTTGTGGCGTGCCAGTGGTCTGCACAAACATCGGAGGATTACCCGAACTGGTAAAGCACAACTACAATGGTTTCCTTGCCAGCGTCGGCGCAATTGACGAAATGGCTGCCCACATTAGTCAACTTCTTTCGGATAATGCGCGCTGGGAGAGCTTTTCTCATAATGCGCGCAAGACCGCGCTCTGCTTCGATACCGACTGCATCGTGCCAATCTATGAGCGATACTACGCCAAAGTTTTAAATGAATGACAAGAAGTGTTGCTTTCTGTAACCCTCAGAACGCACAAGTATGGACAACACACTCAAGCAAGTGAAAGCTGATACGGAACAAGCCAGACTAAATGCCGAACAGCAGCCAGTAGAAAAACCATCACAACCTGAAAAAGAGAAAGGTCTCCTGAGCGGACTCTTCCAGCGCAGCTTTGAACTAGAAATGCTCGTCTCTGGCGTGGCGATCCTCACGCTGCTACGCGCGCCAGAACTGCTAGAGACATTGTTTGAGTGGGCAGCTCTGAACACAAAAGAGGGAGTGGATTTCTTTGGCATAATAGCATTTGTGGCACGCGCCGCGAAAGCAATCACTTATCTGGTTGCATTCAACTTTATCCTCCATCTTTTCTTGCGATGCTTTTGGGTAGGCTTAGTGGGGCTAAGGTCAGTTTTTCAAAGCGAAGCGGATTTGGAAGCCATAGTAAAACACTCGCCGCCGCTGTATCGCAGGTTTTACGAGGAGCGCGGATATAGCTTGGAGTCGCTCGCAGAGCGCGTGGATAGGCTTTGCAGAATGCTGTTTGCGTTCACGTTCGTCGTGGTCGCAACAGTGCTGTATGTTGTGATAGGCTTTCTCTTTGGTGCATTGATTGCGAGGGAGAAGTGGCTACTGGTCGTAGCAGGCACATTTTTCATCGCTTTGCTGTTGCTGTCTGCACTAGACTATGCGGCAAAAAGACTAAGACCATTTTCGCGCTGGGCGAATGTGCCATGGCTGGTCAGATTTGCAAAAGGCATATATGGTATTGGCGATTGGATAATCTTGGGTGTGATATATAGACCGCTATCTATTGCCTTCAAAGCAAACAAATCTTCTGCAATGCTGTATGGAGGAGTGTTCGTGTATGTCATCGCCTTCATCGTCATAGCTCTCATAGCTCTCGGCATAAAGGTGGATAACTTTGACTTTTTCCCTGACCGTTGGAGAGGAGCATACATGATACGAGGCAGTTATTACGAAAACCTGCGCTCAGAGGGCAAGCTGTCCCTGGCGCCTTACATCCAGTCGGACATTGTCAGGGAGCCTTTTGTTAGACTCGTGATTCCCTACTATGTGAATCTCAACGATAGCGTTCTGGCTCGAGCCCCTGCACTGGCAGAGATGAACCGATACGAACCCACAGCGGAGCAGGTCAAGCTGGCAATTGAGACAATGCGCAGCTTTTACCGCATTACGCTAAATGACTCAACCCTGTCGGAGTTAGAATTTGCATTCTATAAAAATCCTAAGAACGAGCAACCATCAATGGTTGCCTATATTCCCGCAGAACATTTGCCGAAAGGGAAGAATACGCTGGTGATAAAAGCGAGCAAAGACGAGTGGGTGATTCCGTTCTATCGGTGAGGCGAGCGAAAGGGTGAGCGCCTGTATGCGCAAGACTGGCAAAGCGTTCTTGCGCGCCAAAGTAGAATTCCGCCGCACCGAGCAAGTCTATGAGCGTAGAACAAGTGCCTCGCACAGACGCGTTGCAGCTGTTCTCTCAAGTGAGCGATGTAGGGATGTGAAAGTTCTATGGAAAAGTGTTATCTTTGTATGACCCTCTGCTGCCCAAAACCCTAACAGAAGTTAACGAGGAGGTGTCGAAATGCAGAAGGTCTCACGAAAGTCTCCCGCCGTATCCCAAAAGGACATTGTAGAATGTTTGATACTGGTTGCACTAGTTGTGATGTGGTGGCTGTTCAGCTAAGCGAAACGCAACGCTGAAAGCACCACAAAACCGCTTGTTCATTTGTGAACCCCCTATGAGCTTGTAAAGACTACCCTGACACTTCGCCAGAAACCTGCCTCGGTGCTGCGTCCAAACCGTCCTTGAAAAGCTGTCTTGCGCTCAAAAAGTAGGAGAGTTATATTCCAGCAATTGCAAAAGAACCTTTCACCGCTTTCCAGTTTCCAACTATGGCAACCGTAGTCTTAAACAAAGTAGAGAAAATCTACGAGGGCGGCGTCAAAGCTGTCGAGAACTTCAGTCTCGAGATTACCGATAAGGAGTTTATTGTGCTGGTCGGTCCCTCTGGGTGTGGCAAATCTACGACGCTCCGAATGATTGCAGGCTTAGAGAGTATCTCACGTGGCGACCTTTACATTGATGGAAAGCGGATGAACGACGTGCCCCCTAAAGACCGTGATATTGCAATGGTGTTTCAGAACTATGCACTCTATCCCCACATGACGGTCTTTGAAAATATGGCGTTTGGCTTGGAGCTACGGCGCGTGCCTAAGGAGGAAATCAAGCGTCGAGTAACCGAAGTAGCGAAAGCAATTGGACTGGCTGAATACCTCGACCGCAAGCCGAAAGCCCTGTCGGGTGGGCAGCGCCAACGCGTGGCGCTGGGACGCGCAATTGTACGTAACCCGAAAGTATTTCTCTTCGATGAGCCACTCTCGAATTTAGATGCCAAGCTGCGCGTGCAAACCCGCACCGAAATTTCTCGCTTGCATCGAAAGCTGGGTGCAACGATGATTTATGTTACGCACGACCAAGTTGAAGCAATGACAATGGCCGACCGCATTGTGGTGATGAACAAAGGGGTGATTCAACAAGTCGATACGCCGCTAAACCTTTACAACAATCCCGCTAATAAGTTCGTAGCTGGCTTCATCGGTAGCCCTGCAATGAATTTCATTCAAGGCTCACTTTATCAAAATGGCGTGCTCTGTTTCAGAGATAAGTCAGGCATCTTAGATGTGCCACTGCCACAAAAGGTAGCGGATAAGCTCAAAACATACATTGGCAAAGATGTCACAATGGGCATTCGCCCAGAAGACATTCACACCATCTATGAAGCCGAGCGACTGAAAAATGCGTCAAGAGCAAAACTGCATCTCGATGTGGTAGAGCCAATGGGCAATGAGATTTTTCTTTACTTCCAGCTACCTGCGGCGCAGGAATCCCCGCACCTTGTTGCACGCATCGACGCACGCCAGCCACTTGAACTCCGTGAAGATTTTGAGTGTGCGATTGATACCGAAAAAGCACACTTCTTTGATAACGTAACGGAACAAACACTGGTCTAATGTGCCTTGTCTGCGCCTTCCCCAGTATGCAAGTTTCATAAACACGCTTGTGTCTCTCACAGACTGGCTTTGTTTCAGGCACTGTGCGGCGTATTGCTACTGTAGGTGTGCAAAGGCGCTCACCAGCTGAGTTCAATATTCCAAGAACGCTTCGGACAAAAGATGAAAAGTTTGCCGAATATCAAGCCAGTAAAGTATGCCAGAGACTGCACCACACAAGCGCCCGACGCTCTTTCTGCTCGATGGAATGGCGCTCATTTACCGCGCCTACTATGCGCTAATGCCAGCTAAAATGCAAACGAAGAGCGGCTTTCCAACCGGCGCAGCATTCGGGTTCATCAACACACTGACGAAAGTGCTCGAGAACTACTCTCCTGATTACATTGCTGTTGCCTTCGATAGCAAGGAAAAAACATTTCGGCACGAGCGCTACCCAGACTACAAAGCCAACCGCCCTTTGCCACCTGACGACCTGCTGATGCAGCTTGAAAAAATCTATGCCATAGTCGATGCCTACGGTATCCGAAACCTCAAAATGCCGGGCTATGAAGCGGACGACATTATGGGCACGCTTGCCAAAAAGTTTGAAAAAGAGTGCGATGTCTTTCTGGTTACACCTGATAAGGACTTTGCGCAACTGGTCAATAGCCACATTCAGATTTTGAAGCCCAGCAAAGACGATGACAAATTCGAGCGCTATGGTCGGAATGAAGTGAAAGAAAAGTATGGCGTCTATCCTGAACAGTTTATTGATATGCTCACCTTAATGGGGGATTCATCGGATAACATTCCGGGCGTAGACGGCATTGGCCCAAAAACGGCGGCAGCACTCATTAGCGAATACGGTTCGTTGGAGTCACTCTACAAGCAAGTGCATCTGATTAAGAAGCCCAAGCTGCGGGAAAATCTACTTAAAGCTCAAGACCAGCTGGAACTGACACGTTTTCTGGTAACCATCAAAACCGATGTCGAAATCAATGAACCGATAGAGAGCTTCAAACAAAAGCCAATTGATGCAGACTCACTTTTTCCGCTGCTCGAGGAGCTGGAGTTCAAGCAATTTCTATCGCGCTTGAAGCGCAGTGCTAAAGTTGAAGCCGATGCCACATCAAGCGGAATGCTCTTCGAGGAAAGCGACACGGACTTCAATTTTGGTGCCAACATTGATGCAAATTACAGGTTTGATTTGCCAACGCCACAATCCGTTGGTCACTATACCTTAGTGGATACGCCCGAGCGTTTTACCAAGCTGCTTGAAAAGCTGGCGCAGGCAAAAGAATTTGCGCTTGATACCGAGACGACCAGCCTTGATGCATTGGAGGCAGAGCTGGTGATGCTATCCTTTTCGCTGCAAGCCAGAGAAGCCTTTGCGATTGATTTTCGCGCAGGATTGTCGCGTGAAGAAGTGCTGAGAACCTTGAAGCCGATTCTGGAAAATCCAGCAGTGCGCAAAGTTGGGCAAAATATAAAGTATGATTGGTTAGTGCTTCGGCGTTATGGCATTGAACTGTCGCCACCCTACTTTGACACCATGCTAGCAAGCTATGTGCTGAACCCTGATGCACCGCATAACTTGGACGAGCTGAGTGAAACCTACCTCAAATTTCGCACCGTGCGATACGATGAGTTGGTAGGGACAGGCAAAGGTCAGAAGTCAATCTACGAAGTGCCCGTAGAAGACTTAAAAAACTATGCTTGCCAAGATGCCGATATGGCGCTGCAGCTAAAAGCAACTTTGGAAGAAAAACTCCTACTTGAGCCTGCGTTGATGCGCATTTGTGAAGAGATTGAGTTTCCACTTTTACGCGTGCTGGCAGAAATGGAGTGGAGTGGGATCAAAATTGATAGCAGCGTATTGGGAGAGATTTCTGCGGCGCTGGACACTGCAATTCAAGAAGCGGCAGAGGCAATCTACAAAGAAGCGGGGGAGCCGTTCAACATTGATTCACCTAAGCAAATTGGTGAAGTGCTCTTTGAGAAAATGAAACTCCCAGCAAAGAAACGCACCAAAACGGGCTACTCTACAGATGTGCGGGTTTTGGAAGAGCTGGCAGAAGAATATCCGATTGCAGAGAAGATTTTGGAATACCGAAGCCTGCAAAAGCTCAAAAACACATATGTCGACACACTACCGACGCTGGTGCGTGCCAGAACAGGAAAAGTGCACACCTCTTTCAACCAAAGCGTAACCGCAACGGGAAGGCTATCTTCCTCCAATCCGAACTTGCAGAATATCCCAATTCGCACAGAGATAGGGCGGCAAATTCGGCGCGCCTTCGTGGCAAGCAGTCCAGACTATGCACTACTCTCGGCAGATTACTCGCAAATTGAACTGCGCATTGCCGCCGAGTTCTCAGGCGACGAAACAATGCAGCGTGCCTTCAAAAATGGTGAGGATATTCACAGCGCAACGGCAAAAATTATCTTTGAAACTGAAGCAATTACCAAAGAGATGCGCCGTAAGGCAAAGGAGGTCAACTTCGGTGTGCTATACGGGATTCAGCCGTTTGGCTTAGCACAGCGGCTCGATATCTCGCAAGCGGAAGCCAAGACGATGATTGAAAACTACAAGGCAAAGTATCCGAAAATCTTTGCCTTTATGGAGCGTGTCTTGGAGCAGGCGCGCACGAAGGGTTATGTCGAAACGGCGCTAGGAAGACGGCGCTATTTCCCAAACATCAAGCATAAGAGTGCAGCTATTCGCAATGCCGAAGAACGCGCAGCTATCAACGCTCCCATTCAGGGCACAGCTGCCGATATGATTAAATTAGCGATGATTGAAATTGACGAAAAGCTGCGCACAAAAAAGCTCGGTGCCAAAATGGTACTGCAAGTGCACGATGAATTGCTATTTGATGCACCAAAAGTGGAGCTGGAGACACTGGGAAGTCTAGTGCAAGCAGAGATGGTTCGCGCAGCAAAAGAGGCAGGTCTGAAGACCGTGCCAGTTGTGGTGGAAATTGGAACTGGAGAAAACTGGTTAGCGGCTCACTGAAATGCAAAAGAAAAGTGCACCACCGCTTCGGCGAAAAAACTTTGCGACTGTTTCAGAGAGCGATTTATATGGCACAATTTGTGAAGTGCGTGGTGCCTACTACATCGTGCGCACGCCAGAAGGAGACACCTACACCTGCAAGACCCTGCGCACCACGCTCACCGAAAATCCGAATTCTACCTTAGCTGTGGTGGGCGACCGAGTGCGCTTCCGTCCAGATGAAGAGCGCAACGACGTAGCGCTGCATAACGGCGTAATTACCTTCATTGAAAAGCGGCGCAGCGTCTTAGCCAGAAGCCGAGACCGACGGCGAAACCGCAGCGGTGAGCTTGAGCACGTGATTGCCAGCAACATTGACCAACTGGTGATTGTCTCCTCGTTTGATAAGCCACCCTTCCGCCCAAAGCTCATTGACCGATATATCGCCTTTGCCGAGTTTGAAGGCTTAGTGCCACTGCTGGTGCTAAACAAAGTTGATTTGGATACCGCAGGAGAAGCGCAAACATTGGTGCAACCATACTGCCAACTTGGCTACGAAGTGCTCCTGCTCTCAGCACGCTGCGAGAAAGGCTTAGAAGCACTGCGAGAAAAGCTCACAGGAAAAACGTCGGTGTTCAGCGGGCACTCAGGCGTAGGCAAAACAACGCTGGTCAACAAGCTCACGGGCAGCAACTTAGCAACAGGTGAGCTAAGCGGAAAGTCAGGCAAGGGCGCACATACCACCAGCAATGCGATTATGCTCCCAGTCCTCTCGCCAGAGGGAAAGGCAGTCGGATACATCATTGACACGCCCGGCATTCGTGAGTTTGGCTTGGAAGGCATTGCGCGTGAAGAGCTACGGCATCTTTTCGTTGAGTTCCGAAAATTTGCGCCCGAGTGTGCCTTTGCCTCCTGCACCCACACAAACGAGCCGAATTGTGCCGTTGTGGCAGCCGTCGAACGCGGCGAAATTTGGCCCTCACGATACGAAAGCTACCTTACTCTCTTTGCTGAAGCATCTGCGTAATCTGAAAATGCTGTTAGATACTGGGCCCCACCGTGAAGTGGCAAACCGCAGTCGCCCAAGTTTTCTTATATTCTCTGGCAAAAGATTCTTCAAACTTTGTTCAAACTGTGCGAAAACCGTGGAATACGAATTGATTGTCGGACTGGAAGTCCACTGTCAGCTCAACACCAAGACCAAAGCCTTTTGTGGGTGCTCGACTGCATTTGGTGCACCTGCTAATACAAATGTGTGCCCTGTGTGTCTAGCAATGCCTGGCAGTTTGCCTGTGCTAAATCGAAAGGTGCTGGAATATGCAGTGCGATTGGGGCTAATTACGCAGTGCCAAATTCGCCGCCGTTCCATTTTTGCACGAAAGAACTATTTCTACCCTGACCTACCGAAAGGGTATCAAATCTCTCAGTATGATGAACCTATCTGCTACGATGGGCGAGTGGAGTATGAGTTAGACGGCGTAAAAAAGAGCGTGCGCCTCATTCGCATTCACATTGAAGAAGATGCAGGGAAATCCATTCACGATATTGGTGATGACACATATCTTGACTTCAATCGATGCGGCGTACCGCTCTTGGAGATTGTCTCCTATCCCGACATTCGCTCCGTGAAAGAAGCTTCTGCGTATCTGCAGAAACTGCGCCAGATTGTGCGTTGGATTGGTATCTCCGATGGCAATATGGAAGAAGGTTCACTGCGCTGCGATGCAAATGTCTCCATCCGACCGAAAGGCTCAGAGAAGTTCGGCACACGCACCGAAATCAAAAACCTAAACTCGTTCAAAAATGTCGAGAAGGCAATCGAGTATGAAGCCTTGCGACAGCGGCAAATCTTAGAAGCAGGGGGCACGATTGTGCAAGAGACGCGCCTGTGGGACAGCGAGCGACAAGAGACACGCCCAATGCGTTCCAAAGAAGAAGCACACGACTACCGCTACTTCCCCGAGCCTGACCTTGTACCAATTGAAGTAACGGAAGAAATGCTAGCTCAAATTCGAGCAGAATTGCCTGAAATGCCCGAAGCACGTGCCGCACGGTTTGTCTCACAGTATCAAATCCCTGAATACGATGCGAAAGTCATTACAACCGATAGAGCGCTAGCGGACTACTACGAAGAAACCGCAAGGGTATGCGGTGATGCAAAGGCTGCCTCGAACTGGGTGATGGGCGAGGTGCTGCGCACACTCAAAGAGAAGGCAATTGACATCTCGGAATTTCCTATTGAAGCCAAACGATTGGGTGAGCTAATTTCTCTGGTCAAAAAAGGTGTCATCAACGGCAACACAGCCAAAGAGGTAGTCTTCATCAAAATGCTCGAGGAAAAAACAGCGCCAGAGGAAATTGTGCAGCGTGATGGCTTGGCACAAGTAAGCGACACCGCTGCAATTGAACGAGAAGTGGCGGCAGTGTTAGCTGCAAACCCGACGCAGCTGGCTGATTATCGCTCTGGCAAAACTAAGCTCTTTGGCTACTTTGTCGGCGAGACGATGAAACGAATGAAAGGTAAAGCGAATCCACAAATCATTAACGAGATTCTAAGGCAAAAATTGGAGCAAGTGTGAAAATGGAAGGGGTAGCCAGTAAGGCAAGCATTCAAGCGTTGAGAGAAGACGATGTAGCGGTTCAGCTTGAGAGGCGTCGTTTTACGGTCAGTGAATATCTCAGGATGGCGGAGATAGGCATTTTTGCGCCAGATGAAAAGCTGGAACTCATTGACGGTGAAATTGTCAAAAAAATGAGCCCTATCGGCACACCTCACCTGTGGTGTGTAGCACGCATCGCAAAGCTGCTTGAGCGCAGACTGGGCGACCAGCACTTTATCTTGGTGCAAAGCCCTTTGCAACTCGATGAGCACAATGAGCCAGAGCCGGACATTGTGCTGTTGCCGTTGAGGGAGGGGGTAGAGCGTCCGACGGCCAGAGAGGCGTTGTTGGTGGTGGAAGTATCGGATACGACCATCAAGCTTGACCGCAAGGTGAAAGTGCCGCTGTATGCGGCGTTTGGCATTGTAGAGGTTTGGCTGGTGGATTTAGTGGCAAATCGCATTGAAGCCTACCGAGAACCGAAGGACGGGACTTATCACCAAGTGTTGATGTTTGATGAGACAGAGCGTCTTTCGCCGCTCAAATTCCCCGATGTCAGCTTTTCAGTGGCAGAAATTCTGGGCACAAAGCCACTTCGCCTACCTTGAAATCTAAACAGGTATGATGAAATGATGACGGCAGCAAATGAAGTGAAAAAGGAGAAACCCTGTGAAGACGATGTAGCGGTTCAGCTTGAGAGGCGTCGTTTTACGGTCAGTGAATATCTCAGGATGGCGGAGATAGGCATTTTTGCGCCAGATGAAAAGCTGGAACTCATTGACGGTGAAATTGTCAAAAAAATGAGCCCTATCGGCACGCCTCACCTGTGGTGCGTCATTCGCCTTAATCGGCTATTCAATGCAAAGTTGGCTACAAGGGCAATCGTGTCGCCACAGAATCCCTTAGTGCTCAACGATTACAATGAGCCAGAGCCGGACATTGTGCTGTTGCCGTTGAGGGAGGGGGTGGAGCGTCCGACGGCCAGAGAGGCGTTGTTGGTGGTGGAAGTATCGGATACGACCATCAAGCTTGACCGCAAGGTGAAAGTGCCGCTGTATGCGGCGTTTGGCATTGTAGAGGTTTGGCTGGTGGATTTAGTGGCAAATCGCATTGAAGCCTACCGAGAACCGAAGGACGGGACTTATCACCAAGTGTTGATGTTTGATGAGACAGAGCGTCTTTCGCCGCTCAAATTCCCCGATGTCAGCTTTTCAGTGGCAGAAATTCTAGGCACAAAGCCGCTATCCTTCTAAGAGAGGGGGTGCAAAATGGCAAAAATAGAATCCGATGCCGTAAGGCCAGTGGCAGGGCATTTATTCACGGTTGAAGAGTTCATCAAACTGCTGCAGGCTGAGGTATTAAGTGCAGATAAGAAGTTTGAGCTGATTGAGGGAGAAATCTTTGAGATGACAGCCATGGAAGCGCCGCATTTTGCAGCGGTGATGCGGCTAAATCATCTCTTCGTCGAAAAGTTAGGAAAGATGGGGCAAGTGAGCGTGCAATCTCCAATTCGTCTGTCTGCATACTCAATGCCAGAGCCTGACCTTGTGATACTGCATCCGAGAAGTGATTTCTATGCTGCGGAACTGCCGAAAGCAAGCGATGTGCTACTAATTGTGGAGGTGTCGGGCACAACGCTGAGCCGTGATAAAGCGGTTAAACGACCACTTTACGCAAACCACAATTTGGTTGAGCTTTGGATTGTAAACCTAAGTGAGCTGCAGCTCGAAGTCTATCGAGAACCAAAAGGTAAAACCTACCGACAAACTCTAATCTTAGACCATGCAGACTACATTACGCCGCTCAAATTCCCCGATGTCAGCTTTTCAGTGGCAGAAATTCTAGGCACAAAGCCACTCTCGTAGTCCAGCTCTGCTGGAAGGCGATGTGAGAGCAAAAGGAAGTGGCACAGGCCGATGCTGCTGAGCCGTAGAGCGAGACTTGCGTTTCTTGTATGCGTAGCGCCTGCGCCAGCGAGGGCGGTATCGTGCCTCACGGCTATCGTCAGAAAGGTCGCGCACGGAATATTGCACAGTCTGGAAAACTTCAGCCGTCGTGGGAATCATCACCACGCGCCCCTTAGGCACATGCCAAGTTTTTAGCTCGTTGAATTGTCGCAAAGCCTCAGGTGAAACACGGTGTTGCTTCGCCAAGGTAAGCAGCGATTCATCTCGCTTCGCCTTGTGAGCAAGGAAGTAAAGCCGCTCGCTTGCAGGAATTCGTTCTACAGCAGACGCAACATCTGCAGCCCGTCCCTTGGGCACTTTGAGTTTATAGCCTCTGTAAGCAGGGGGCGTAATGTTTTTGTGTAGCTCTGGATTTAGGAATCGCAAGCTATCGAGGGGAATGCCGCTGTAGTCGGCAATCGTTGAGAGCGAAATGCAATCGGGTATGCTGACTTCGTCATACTCAATAGGAGCGCCGTATTCAATAGGGGTAAAGCCAAAACGTGTTGGGTTCATTGCAATCAAAGTGGCGGCTAAATAGCGCGGCACATACTGGCGCGTTTCACGGCGGAAGTATTTGCAGAGCGACCAAAAATCACGCTTTTTAGGCGATTTTTTCAGGGCACGATTGACCCGCCCACCGCCCGCATTGTAAGCGGCCAGCGCTAAATACCAATCCCCATAGATTTGGTAGAGGTCTTTGAGATGCCGTGCAGCACTGCGCGTAGACTTAATCACATCACGCCGCTCATCAAACCATAGGTTTCCTTCTAAGCCATAAAGTCGCCCCGTGCCCTTGACAAATTGCCACATGCCAATTGCATTAGCACGACTGCGTGCGTGTGGATTGACACCACTTTCCACAATAGAAAGATAAATCAATTCTGGTGGAACGCCTTCCTCTGCAAGCACCTGCGCCATGGTAGGGAAATAAATCGCTGCACGGTCTAAATATCGCTGGAAAATGATGTGCATCTTTGCGTTCTTGGAAAAGTATGTGATGAATTTCTTGACCTCTGCATTCAGCTCAATTGGAATTTGCGTTTTAGGTAGAAGCATGCCGATAAAGAGGCTTTCATCAATCACCGTATTTTCTGCGTTGCCAAGTAGGCGCTCACGGATTGCTAAGGCAGGATTATCGGTATCGGCTTCGGAAAGGGGCATTACATACTCGTCGTAGAGCTGCAACATACGAAACGCCATCCAACAAAATGTGGCATCGCGCTCGAGAGATTCATCGTCAAGTAGCTCAGCAATAAGCTCGATACCCTCAGTCAGTGTGGATGGCAAGTTTTCACTACGCTCTTTCTTTTGCTTCTCGGCAAGTTCCGCAAGCAGTTTAATGCGTGCTAACTTCGTAGCCCTATCTTTCTTCTGCTGCCTCATTTCAGCTTGACGCACTGCTTCAAGCTGCTGCTGACGCGCCAGCGCCTCAGCGCGCCGAAGTGAGTCTAAGTATTTGATTTTGACCGTGTCGATGGGAGCAGGCTCTAAGGCAGTTTCTTCAGGTGGAGGAAGATAGACAGCAGTATTGGTGCTGGTGCAACTGCACCATGCAAGGCATAGCAAGTATGTGCATAGAGCAGCTAACAGAGTGTGTCGGTGCATCTAATCTGGTTTTTTTGGTAGTTAGACCACTTGCCCGAATATAAGTGCTGCATTTGAAAAATTTGCAAGAGGCATAAACGCTGAAGACTTGAGGGCTTTCATCTTCACAGCGCAAACCAGCAAGGACATGGTGGGCAGAAATGTAGCTCCCTGTGCCGTTCAATGAGTGAAGTTTGTAGCAAATGGGTAATTCCGTATTTTCCCAAAAAATCCTAACCGAAAAGCTGGGAATCCTCAAGTCGCCGCCCGTAGGTTGCAGATGCGCAAAGAGGCAGCTGGCGCGGCATTGTAGAGAAGCGCAAATGAAACGCAATCAACAAAGGAGTAAGCAAAATGGAGAAGGAGAAGTTTACAATTGGCATTGAGGAAGAGTATCAAATCGTTGACCCCGTTACGCGTGAGCTAAAGAGCCACATTCAGCAGATTTTGGAAGACGGGCGACTGATTTTGAAAGAGCACATCAAGCCTGAAATGCATCAATCAGTGGTGGAAGTGGGAACTGGCATTTGTGCAGATATTGAAGAGGCGCGCAGAGATTTGGTGAGACTACGCACAGAGTTAGCAAAACTGGCTATTTCCAAAGGTCTGAGAATTGTGGCAGCCTCTACGCATCCTTTTTCTGACTGGAAGTATCAGGAAATCACGCAGCATGAACGCTATCACGGGCTAGTGAACGATTTGCAGGATATTGCACGCGCTAATCTCATCTTTGGCTTACACGTGCATATCGGTATCAAAGACCGTGAAGCGCAAATTGAAGTGATGAATCAGATTCGCTATCTGTTGCCACACATCTTGGCGCTCACGACAAGCTCACCATTCTGGCTCGGACGACCAACAGGGCTATTTTCGTGGCGCACACAGGTCTTCAAAAGCTTTCCACGCACAGGCATTCCCGACATTTTTAATTCCTACACAGAGTTCGATGACTATGTAAAGCTACTAATTCAGACAGGATGCATTGACAACGGCAAGAAAATTTGGTGGGATGTGCGACCACACCCCTTCTTCGAAACCCTCGAAATTCGCATCTGCGACATTCCTACGCGTGTGGATGAATCCATCGCAGTCGCTGCGCTCATTCAAGCTACAGCCAAGACACTTTACGACCTGTATCGGCGCAATATGCAGTTTCGCCACTACAGCCGCGCACTCATTGAAGAAAACAAATTCTTGGCGGCACGCTATGGACTGACAGGGCAACTGATTGATTTCAGTAAGCGCAAGAAAATTCCAACGCCCGACCTCATTTTGGAATTTCTCCGCTTTGTTGATAATGCTGTTGAGGAACTTGGCTCACGCAAGGAAATCAACACGATTTACAAAATCTTAGAGCACGGCACCAGCGCAAGCAAACAGTTGCAGGTCTATGAAGCAACGGGTGGCGATATCAAAGCAGTAGTAGATTTCCTAATTAAGGAAACCCTGCATGGTCTGCCCGTAGAACTGCCTGCTACGCAAGGTGCGACGGTTTAGAGGGAAACTGGTGAGCAAAAGTTCGTTCAAGAAATGCCTCTGAAGCACTGCGCACCTGTGCAAGTGGAATAGACGCAACCAGTCCGTTGGGTGAATGCATCACATGGAAAGAGGTGAAAGATGGATACCACGCAGTTTCACCCTCAGGAAGGTAAGTCAAAATGAAGACAGGCACGCCAAAAATGTCAGCTAAGTGCGCTGCCGCTGAATCAGGGGTGATAAGTGCGTCAAGCATCGAAATGACCGCCGCAAAGTCTGAAAGCGTGGGTGTCTCTTCGCATAGTTCAGCACCGCTGGCGATGGCAATCTCCTCTGCCAGTGTCCGATACGACTTTGCATAAAGTAACACAAAGGCTGCGCTTGGAAACCGCTGACGCAGATGGCGTAGTAGCGCAATGAAGTTCTCTTTACCCCAGAATTTGAATGTAGCACTGCTGGCGGAGATATTAACCCCAACAAGGTGCGTAAATTGCTGACGCAGCGGCAGAAGAATGCGCTCAGCAAATGAAGGCGATGAAGGTGAAAGGTAAAACGATGGTCGCAGGGGCTCTTGGTCAGGGTCAATCTGAAAAAGACGCAGAATCTCTGCAAGCTGGCGTAGCATACGCTTGCCAGCAGGAAGTTGCACCTTCACATCGTAGACAAAATCATTCTCTCGCTCAAAGCCGCCAATCACGCTCGCGCCAGAAAACAGACAAAGCAAAGTCGAGGTCGATGAAGCAGAGTGAATAAGGTCAATCACCATATCGTATCGCTCTTGGCGAATTGCCTGAAGCACACCGATGAAATCAAAGCGGGCTTGCTTTATCACATAGCGTCGCCGAATGTACGGATTGCCATCAAGCGCTGTAGCATTGCGTCGGTCTAAGACGACATCCAGCGTAATAGAGGGATAGTGGCGCTTCAGAGCTGCAAAAATCGGCGTAGAGATTAAAGCGTCACCGATTTGATTCTGGCGCAAAAAAAGCACCTTTGCCTGTGAAAAGTCAATATGCGAGAGAGAGCCTTTGCGACGAGGCAAAAGAAGCCTAAGAAGGTAGATAAAGCCACGCTGCAGCCCATATTCTGTCCACTTCACAGCTTCCTGCAAAAGATACTTGGGCGTGTATTTGAAGGGTGGCTTGCTCATAGTGCAGAATGGGAAAGGTCAGTATGGAGCGGCTGAGTGGCAGCAGGCGGTATATGTTTCCAACGGTTGTGCAGCCAAAACCACTGTGCTGGATATCGGCGAATGTAACGCTCAATCGCTTCCGTGTAACGCTGAGCAAGTTGGTGGATGCTCTCAGTGCTGTAAGAGAGATCAGATGTTGGAATCTCGCTAAACTCAATGCGATACTTGCCCAGTGCCGTGCGAATCGGCATAGCAAGCAGGAGCGGCAGTCCTGTGCGCAGCGCAAAGACGGCAGCACCTAAGAAAACTGAAGCAGGGCGACCCAAGAACGGCAAGTAAAAACCGTCTGAATGTCCCGATTGGTCGCTCAGCAATGCAAGGAGCTTGCCTTCACGAAGACGGCGCAAGCCTAAGCGAGCCGCATCTTGCATGGAAATCAGCTCATTGCCGCAAGCCGTGCGCCATTGGTTGAGCCGTGCATTAAGCCAGCGATTCGAAAGCGGCTTGTAGACAATTGCAATCGGGCGCACGCACAGTGCCCAGCACACAGCCATCAATTCCCAATTGCCAAAATGAGCCGAGACCACAATGCCGCCACGCCCCTGCGAAAAACAGCGCGACTCAATTAGCGACGCATCAATCTCAAAAAGTGCTTCGGCATCTTGGCGTGTGCGCACCAGTGGCAAGCGCAAAATTTCCAGAAAGTAGATAGCTTGTTCCAAGTAGATTTGGCGCACAAGTTGCTGCAGCTCTGGCTCACTTTTCTCAGGAAAGGCATACCGCAAGTTTTCTTCAATGAGTGAGCGACGCAGTTTGATGCGTCTATCGAGCAGCTGTCCAATCCATGCGGCTAAGGCATAAAGCTGCTGCTGTGAAAGTCGCTGCACAATGCAAGCAAGGCTTGCAATCAGACCATCTGTTACACGGTCAGCCAAACTTTTGAAAAAAGGTGGTATCGTGTAGCTCATTGGTTCTGTGCGAAACGCTTTTGCAGAAAACCGCGCGTCCTACGATGATGCAAGTGAATGCATAAAGTCTACGGCTCGCTACCAAGAACGATGCATAACGAAACACAAAGTTAGGTTGAAGGCGGGAAATATCGGTGTTGCGACTGATAAGCGTGCTAAACTAAGCAATGATGAAGTCTTCGTATTTTTCACCGCAGCTGGCTCAAAAAACCTCAGCGGCAAAAGCCTTCGAAAAGCAACTTTTGGCGTATTTTTTCTCTGCAGAAAACGATGCAAAAGTTTTTGGACATAGAAGAGCGGCTGAGTGTCGTGCCAGAAAGTGCAGAAAAAGCAGACTTGCTCAATGAATACGCTTGGGAAATCAAGGATATTAATCCGCAGCGTGGCATTGAGCTGAGCAATGCTGCGCATGCGCTGGCAAAGAAATTTGGCTATGAGCGCGGTGCTGTAGATAGCCTCTATCATCGAGCCGTTTGCAAGTATTTGCTCTCCGACTATGAAGAAGCGCTGACCGAACTGTTTTATGTGCTCTCTGCGTACCAGAATTTAGGCGATAAGCTGAAACAAGGGCGAGTGCTAAACTGGATTGGCAACATCTACTATCGGCTTGGCGACTACCCCGCAGCGATCAACTACTACCTCAAAAGCCTCAAACTCAAGGAAGAAACAGGCGACCGATTAGGTGAGGCGTATTCGCTAAACGACTTGGGCTGCGTCTATGAACGGCTTAATGATACTCCCAAAGCATTCGCTTACTTCTCCAAAAGCCTTGCGCTCAAAGAAGAATTAGGAAATTTGCAAGGTCAAGCCTATACGCTCAATGAGCTAGGTGATGCATATCAACGCATTGGCGACTATCGGCGAGCACTCTACTACTACCATAGGTCGTTAGAGATTCGCCAACAAATCGGTGACAAACGCGGGCAAGGCGTAACGCTAGCTAACATTGGCTCACTGTATCAACACCAGAACGATTTTTCGCAAGCAGAACGCTATTACCTGCAGAGCCTCGAGATTTCAAGGCAAGTGGGGCATAAATACGGAGAGACTTCCACACTGGTCAGATTGGGGTCGCTGTTTTGTGCAGAGCAAAAGCCTGAGCGCGCCTTGCTGTATCTATTACCAGCCTTGTCACTGGCTGAGGACATCAAGTCCAAAGAGTGGATTTACAAAGCACATGAAGCTCTTGCTACTGCATATGAGCAAGCGGGTAACCTTGAAAAGGCACTGATGCACTTCAAGAAATTTCATTACTTGAAAGAAGAAGTCTTCAGCCGAGAGGCAGCTCAAAAGCTGCGTGGACTGTCGATTCAATACGACGCAGAAAAATCACAGCGGGAAGCAGAAATTTATCGCTTGAAAAATGTCGAGCTAGCCAAAGTCAATGAAGAACTGCAAAAACTAACCGAATCACTAAGAGAAGCAAATGCGCAAAAGACACTGCTGCTTTTGCAAGTGCAAGAGCAAGCCAAAGCCTTGGAGCGACAAGCCCGTGAAGATGGGCTAACGAAGTTGCTCAACCGTCGTTACTTAGATATTGAGCTAGCGCAGGAATTTGACCGTGCACGTCGCTACGGTCGCCCACTGAGCGTAGCAATGGCGGATATTGATTTTTTCAAGCAAGTCAATGACCGCTTCTCGCATCAAATTGGTGATGAGGTGCTAAGGGAACTGGCACAACTGCTACGCCGTGAGTCGCGTAGCAACGACCTAATCGGACGATACGGCGGAGAAGAATTCATTATCGTAATGCCTGAGACGCCGCTCCTGAAAGCAGTGGCAGCCTGCGAGAAGTTACGCTTGCTGGTGCAGAATCACAATTGGGCCCAAATTCACCCCGACCTATCCATCACCGTGAGCATTGGTGTCGTAGAAGCAAAAGACTACCCAAACGTCGACAAGCTGCTGAGCGCCGTAGATGCAAAACTCTACGAGGCCAAACGAACTGGACGCAATAAAGTCTGCTCATAGCACTAAAAAAATTCTTTGAGCGCACTGCATTCAGCCGACTTGGGCAAACTAACAGGTTCGGTTTGGAGCGCTACAGCTCAATAAGATGTTTCGGAGCACGAGGCAGCGGCAATGCACCTTCATCGGTCAAATAGACCATATCTTCAATGCGCACACCAAATTGATGCGGCACATAGACGCCGGGTTCAATCGTAAAAACTGCCCCTTTAGGCAAGCGCATCTCTGACTTGCGACCAATCGTGGGCACTTCGTGCACCTGCATGCCAATGCTATGACCAAGCGAGTGTGAAAATGCTTCTCCGTAGCCGCGCTCGGAAAGAAACTGGCGAACAATTGCGTCTAACTCTTTTGCCTGCATACCAACTCTGGCAGAGTGAATGCCTAACAGGTGTGCCTCGAGCACAGTGTGATAAGCTCTGCGTGCCTCAGCAGAAATTTTGCCAACTGCTACAGTGCGAGTTTGGTCAGAGCAGTAGCCGTCCACCACACAGCCCATATCAATCACAACCAATGAATGATTTTCAATGAAGTGATGACTGGCGCGGGCATGGGGTAAAGCAGCACGAGACCCAGAGGCGACAATCGGCTCGAAGGCGTCTCGTTCTGCCCCGAATTTTTTGTTCCAGTATGAAATCTCTGCCGCAATGTCGCGCTCTGTAACCTTTGGGGAAATAATCTCTAAGAGTTTCTCAAAAACTTTGTCCGTAATCGCAACCGCTGCTTTTATCTTTTCCAGCTCATCACTGCTTTTGACAGCAAGCAGCTCATCGAACACGCCAGAATGCGGCACAAACGTCAGATGGGGTAGTTCCGTGCACAACTTTTCTACGGTTGCAAATGGGAGTTTATCAGCCTGAAATCCAACGCGGCCACTGACAGGATACTTCCCTGACTTCAATTCTTCCAGCACGCCATCTGGCGTAATGACTGGCTCCGCATTTTTGACTTCAATTTTCACTTGCTCGGCATATCGTCCATCAGTAAAAAGCCACGCTGATTCGTCTGTGAGCAGAACCGTTGCATTCGAGCCACGAAATCCAGTGAGCCAAGCAATGTTAGAGAGGTCAGTGAGTAGCCACGCATCTAAGTCAAATTGCCGAAGTTTTTGACGCAAGGCATCAAGCTTAGCAGTATAAGTCTGAACAGCCGTATCAAGAGTCTCAATCATTGTGGATAGGTTCAGTTGGTTCAGTTGGCGAAGATGTGGCAACAATAGGCACCACGCGCACAAACCCAGTCTGCGATTTTAAGGTTGCAATGCCAGATTGCTCTTCTTGCTTCTTTAGTGCTGAAAGCTGTTCCTTTAGCGCTTCCACAGCAGCCGAGTGAGTGTAAGTGCGTCGGTAGTGCAGCTCGAACTTGAAGCCATCGAGCACAACTGGCTCACCATTTGTCCGTTTCTCCTCATCAACAATATCGAACACAGCAGGCTTCAGCTTCTCAAGCTCCTCCTCTAATTCTGAAAGCTGAGCACGGAGCGAAAGGTATCGTCGCAAAAGTACTTCGTCGTCTTTGGTCATTTGAAATGCTCTAAAAATCTGTCAAAAGCACTAACTTTCAAAGCGGCGTGATGCTCCTTGTAAACCGTCTGCTCTTTGGAGCAAAGATAGGATAAGGCAAATTTGCACTGCATAGCTTGTCCGAACAAGGAGCGCACAAGAGAAAACATTTCCTTAGAAAAAGGAGTAACGATGTCAAGTACTTCCCAAGTTTCCCTAAGTGAGGCGCTTTTGCGACAGCGAGAGCTGGCTCAAAAAATCCGAGACTTTACGGGCATTATGCGCGATTTTGTGGCGCTCAAATTCTGCCCAACCCTTGCCGATGTTCCCGAAGGCATTCAGCCTTACAGAGGCAAGGGTATCTACTGCGGAATGTGGAAAGAGGTCTCAAACTACGATGCACCCTTCTACACAGTGCCCAGCGACCACATCTGTGCAGGAGGCGTCAGTTACACAGGGATGGGGCAACAAGCCCTTTCGCCGAAGATGGAAGAGATTGGCTGGGCAATGCTGGTCGGTGAAGGCAAAATTTACTACTCACGTGAATCTGCCATAAAGTGCCAAGAAAGTGTGCCTCATAGCTTCAAGAAAGCCAAATACTTTGAAGCCACTGTAATGGGACGCTTAGAGCAAGTGCCTGAACCAGATGTCGTGCTCTTTTTCTGCAATGCACGCCAGCTGGAGTGGCTCTGCCATGCCTACAGCTTCGAGTCGGGGGAATTGGTGCAAGGATTAGCGGGGCTGTCGCTGTGCGCATTAGTTGTGCCACACCCTTATCTGGCAAAAAAGCCAATCTTTTCGCCCGGCGACCTCTCAGGACGAGAGCTGGCAAGAATGAGCGAGGGCGAAATGTGCATTGCGTTTCCCTTCGCAGATCTGCCAATGGTAGCAAATAACTTATACCGCATCAAGAAGTATGAAGATTTGCCGAAATCGCTTTTGCGATGAAATAGACGTTACTCGTTCTGCTGAGGCTCAATCTCCATGAGGTGACTTGATAGATTCTCTAACAAGAGGGGCATGTCGGCAAGGCAAAGCTTTACCCTACAGCAAGCTAAAAGTTGGGGGCAAAGTCATATTCTTTGTAGAAGTCCAGAATAATCTGCAAGGCTTCTTCGGGCGTGTCAACCAGTTGCATAAACTTCAGGTCTTCAGCCGTGATGTAGTGATATTTTTTCAGCATCACGTTTTTTATCCAGTCTAAAAGTCCGCTCCAAAACTCTGAGCCAATTAGCACAACAGGGAAAGCTGCCGTTTTCTTGGTTTGCATGAGAGTAATCGCTTCGGAGAGTTCGTCAAGCGTGCCATATCCACCAGGCATTACAATGAAAGCTTGCGAATACTTGACGAACATCATTTTGCGCACGAAGAAGTAGTTGAAGGTTAAGAGCTTATCTGGGTCAATGTAGTCGTTTGGCTTTTGTTCATGAGGCAGCTCAATGTTAAAGCCGATTGAGGCGCCGCCGGCTTTTTTAGCCCCTTTGTTGGCCGCTTCCATGATGCCAGGTCCGCCGCCTGAGATAACGCCTAAGCCATTTTGCGCTAAAAGCTCTGCCATTCGCTCTGCCATTTTGTAATACTTATCGTTGGGCTTAACACGTGCAGAACCAAAAATGGTAACGGCAGGACCTAGTTCAGACATTTTCTCAAAACCTGCTACAAACTCCGACATAATGCGAAACACACGCCAGCCTTCATGGCTCAAAGCAATCCATGCACGGAGTTTTTCATCGCTAAGTGCTTGTGTGGCGCTCCATGTTACTTTACCAGCATGTTTCTCTAAACCGTTACGCGGCTTACCGTCTATGTTCAGGGTGAAGGAGGGTGTGTTTTGCTTGGTGCTTGTAGATTTTGAGGGCTTCTTTGCGGGCTTTTTCAGTGATTGCTTAGCCATTTTATATGCGATTAATGGTTTTAAGTTCAAGGGCACGAGGCAGGCGCGCAGCCACATCGCGCTCGTGGGTAACCAGTATCAAAATGCGGTTTTCGCGGGACGAGAGGTCTAAAAGCAGGTTTAGCACCGCATTTGCATTTTGTTCGTCAAGGTTAGCAGTGGGTTCGTCGGCTAAAATGATGCGAGGTTCATTGGCAATTGCCCGTGCAATCGCCACACGCTGCTGCTCACCAACGGATAGCTCACGTGGCTTCTTATGATACTTGCCATCTAACCCAACCTGCTGCAGCAGCTCCTCTGCGCGCGCTTTGGGCTTTTCTACTTTGCTGGCAAAGCTCATCGCTAAAAGCACATTTTCCAGCGCTGAAAGGCTCTGAATCAAGTTGAAAGTCTGGAACACATAGCCAATGTTTTCAGCCCGAAAAAGGTCACGCTTGGCTTCAGAGAGTTTCGTAATATCAGTACCATTGATGTCAATCGTACCAGCCGTCGGCGTCAGAATTCCTGCAATCAAATTGAGCAAGGTAGATTTGCCGCTCCCAGAACGGCCGACTAACGCCAAATGCTCGCCATCATTGATGACAAAACTTGGCACACGCAATGTAGGCAAACTGCTTGATGGATACTGATGCACAACTTCTGAAAGCGTAATTGGCATAGTTGAAGCTTTGTAACTATGGCATTCTGACCTGTATTGCGATGAAGTCGTAGCCGCATTGAAGCCAGCTTTCACTGGCTCTCTTCCCAAAAGAAGCACAAAATTACGGTGTTGCCAAAAATCAGGGTTAAGGAAACTGTGCAATCAGCAAAGCGTCTAACGATGTGCGACGGGCGCAAAGCTGAGTGGCTCATTCAAAGTCGTGTTCAAAATACTCAACGGAGCGCTCTGCGCCATTCCGACGGGACCTGCTGCTTTGTGCAGCAATTTTTTCCGTGAGTCGCTGCTCGAACGCCTTTGCTGCGTCGTAGCCATAGTGCTTGAGTAGGTAGTTTAAAGCAATAACTTCAGCGATGACCGTGATGTTTTTACCCGGATAAATTGGCAATTGAACATGCTGCACATTGACGCCCAAGATGTTAACATATTTTGGCTCTAAGCCTGTGCGGTCATATTCACGGTCGGCAGCCCACTCGAAGAGCTCGACAACCACCTCGAGCCGTTTCTGATAGCGAATAGCGCGCACGCCAAACATAGCCTGCACATCAATAATGCCAAGCCCGCGAATTTCCATAAAATGACCGACCAGATTGGTGCTCGAGCCAATCAAAACCGATTCGCCTTTGCGAGTCAGCACGACGGCATCATCGGCCACAAGACGATGACCACGCTCTACCAAATCCAGCGCCACTTCTGATTTACCAATACCGCTGCGCCCGACCAGAAGCATACCAATGCCATAAACATCTACCATCGAACCGTGATAGGTCTGATGCGGGGCAAACTGGTCATCCAGAAAGTCCGTGACGAGGTAGATAAATTTCGTAGTTGGAATAGATGTCCGAAAAACAGGGATGCCAGCTTGTGTGGCAATGTCAAGCAAGGTTTTGTCTAGTTTATTGTTGTCGGTCAGGCAAATGCAAGGCATTTTGAACTTGGTGATGTTCTCAAATGCCTCACGGCGCTTTTCAGGTGAAAGATGATTGAGAAAGCGGGTTTCAGTATTGCCAAAAATCTGCACGCGCTTGTAGGTAAAGAGGTTGGTAAAGCCTGCCAAAGCCAACCCAGGACGATGAATGTCGCGCTCGACCACTTTACGCTTTGACATATCTACATCGTTCAAGCGCTCGAGCGCCACACCCATTTTCAAACTAATCTGCGTGTAAAACTCGGCGACCGTGATTGAGTTTTTCTTCAAAGGCTTCTTGTTGAACTCCATTGCCAACAAACACACTTAAAAGGTTAAGGCGGGCAAAAATCGCCCGCCTTGATAACTTTTATAGATGACGAACTTTTTCCTTGTGCTTCTGAAGCTGACGGCAGATGTGATCTACGCAACTGTCAATAGCTTTCTGATAGCTCTCAGCTGCTTCTCTGGCAACAAAGGTATGATGATGCACATGAGCGGTAATTTCGGCCACCTTATTATGGACATAGTCATTTTTCTGGTGGTCCAGAATAATGTGGCAATCTGTAACACCATTGAAATACTTCTGAAAATCTTGCACAGCAGCACGAGCATACTGCTCAACAGCTCGATTTCTTCTTGACGAGTGACGCAGCGTAAACTGCACACGCATCTCATTGCGAGACGGCGCTTTCCCATTCAGTTGAGCGGTCCTCATATTTTTTCTCCTTTTATCGTTGTTTAGAGAAGACTGTGCCAGAGTGAAGACCTCTGGGCTTTCACATTTTCGGACGCTGTGCGTGCCGAAAAACTCTATGCTTTTGGGTGAGACTGCTGGTAGACCTCCTTCAATCGTTCAAAGGTGATGTGTGTATAAATTTCCGTTGTGGCAAGGCTGCTATGCCCTAACATTTCGCTAACGCTGCGCAGGTCAGCGCCGTTATTGAGCAGGTGAGTAGCAAAAGTATGGCGCAACACGTGTGGGCTTTTCTGCTTCATTTCTGTAACCCTCCCCAGATGTTTTTTCACGAGTCGTTGCACCAACATCGGGTAGATACGTTCGGCCTTTGCCGTCAGAAACACGGCTGGCGTGTGCCGTGCTTCTACAAAGACGTTAAGCAAGTTCTCTCGGACTTCAAAGTATTTTTTTAGCGCTGCTTTTGCTAAATTGCCAAACGGCACAATGCGATGCTTTCTACCCTTCCCAAGCACTTTCAAGAAGCCATTCTCCATATCTATATCTTCGATATTGAGCGCAATAAGTTCCGACAGGCGAAGTCCAGAGCCATAGAGCAGTTCCAAAATTGCTCGGTCGCGCCGAGTCTCAAAACTGTCAGGGTCAAGCTGAGCAAATTCGTCGTCAAGGAGTTGGCGCATCTGCTCAGGGGTAAGAAAGGCAGGCAAACGCTTTTCCGTCTTCGGTGTTTTCACAAGCGCAGCGGGCGACGCAAGGAGGTATTTTGCATCTACACAATACTTGAAAAAACTCTTCACCGCTGCCAACTTGCGTGCGATAGTGCGGGCTTGCATCTTCTGTGCCAGAAGTTCTCCCAACCAGAGCCGAATCGTCAGCGCATCGACATTGCGGAGATTGAGGCGGTCAGTTGAGGGTTGCTCCAGATGCTTGGTAAGAAAGTCAAAAAACTGTTCAAGATCAGTTTGGTAGGCGATAACCGTGTGGCGTGAGTAGCGCCGCTCCACATCAAGGAAACGCAGGTATTGTTCAAGCCAAGCGTGCATACTGAGGCAATGCTCTGGTTGCAAGAGGCACACCCAGAAGTTTAAGCCAAGTGCAGCTTTTTTTCAAGAGCACATCAGAGAAGCAGCGTGAGGCACGCTGCAGGCAATTCAGGATACAGAGCGCCTTGAACAAGCACTTCTGCAGCACGAAGGCTGCACCGTCCAGCGAAAGTTTTTTCTCAAAAGCCTGTGAAGTATTTTTGGGCGGCAAACAACTCTCAAATGCACTGGCACAAATAATGATTCTTATCACAGGAGGCGCCGGCTTCATTGGTAGCGCAATGGTCTGGAAACTCAACCAAGTGGGCTACACCGACATCATCATTGCTGATGAACTGGGCAACTCCGAAAAGTGGAAAAACTTGGTTGGGCTACGCTTTGCCGACTACCTACACAAAGACGATTGCTTGCAGAAAATCCTCTCGGAAAAATTTCCCCGCCTTGATGCAATCATTCACATGGGCGCAATTAGCAGCACCACAGAGCGCAATATGGATTTGCTGATGCGCAACAACTATGAATACACCAAAGACCTTGCTGTGTTTGCGGCACAGCGCTCCATTCGGTTTATCTATGCTTCCAGCGCTGCAACCTATGGTGATGGCTCACAAGGCTACGATGATGATGAATCCAAACTCCACACATTGATGCCGCTCAATGGGTATGGATACTCTAAGCATCTTTTTGACCTTTGGGCACAGCGCAAAAATCTGCTAAACAAAATTGTAGGGCTGAAATTTTTCAATGTCTTTGGCGCAAACGAATATCACAAGGAGGAGATGGCAAGCGTGGTGTTCAAAGCGTATCAGCAGATTTTGCAAACTGGTACGGTGCGGCTCTTTAAGTCGCATCACCCCAAGTTTGCCGATGGAGAGCAGATGCGTGATTTTGTCTATGTCAAAGATTGCGTTGAGGTGATGTTCTGGCTACTTCAGAATCCGAATGTAAATGGCATTTTCAACTTGGGCACGGGCAAAGCCCGCACATTCAAAGATTTGGTGGCAGCAACCTTTGCGGCAATGGAGCGCCCTGTCAGCATTGAGTATATTCCGATGCCAGAAGCATTGCAAGGAAAATATCAATACTTCACCGAGGCGCGTATGCAAAAGCTCTATGCTGCAGGTTGCCCCGTGCGCTTCAAGTCATTAGAAGAGAGTGTAACGGATTATGTGCGCCAGCATCTGATGAAACCAATTCCGTATCTGCGAGCAACAGACTGAATGAAACCCACCGTGGTCATGCATCTTCGCGCCATAGACTTGAATGACGCGCTAACCTTTAATCGGCTGAAAGGGGATATCAAGAAAGCCATCTCAACGGCAAACTTGATTTTAGTGCACAGCAATAGCACCAACCACGCTAATACTACAAGTTCAATTGGCGCACTGAGGACACTTAACAAAACTTTTGCAGCAAAACTCTCAGAGGAACTCGTGCCAGCACTGGCGCTGGCTGCTCATCACTTGGGACTAATTGTGCCACAAGCTGAAGCGAGTAACCTCTTGCACACAAATTGGCGGGTGAGAGGTGAGCGGTTGCAAGAGTTGTTGTCACAAGGCAGTGTGCCCGTATTTGCCCCGATTGTGAAAGAGAAAAGTCAGACTGAGGTTGTAGTGCAAAGTGAATGGCTTGCTGCCTATCTTGCGGCGGCAATCCAAGCCGATTTGCTTATTTTTCTGATTGAAACGAAGGGAATTATTGAGGCAGGCAAGACCGTTGAGCAACTGACTATGCACGAGGCAACTGGTTCTTCAAGACTGGAAGTGCAGTGCGCAGGTCGAAGTGTAGCGCTAGGGACAAAACGCGCTGTCGTAACCGACATAGGTGGAATGGAAAAGGTGGTGCTGCAACATCAGTTTGCACCAACGGAGATTTTAAGAAACCAATAAAAAGGAGCAGGCACTATCGAGAAGAAATTTTCCCTCAAAGGCATTGAGCCGATGTTAGTCCTTGGGGCGCAAGATGCCTACTTGCGCCGAATCGAGGAGCAATTCCCCGATGTGTTTATCATTGCGCGTGGCAACGACATTACCTTGCGTGGCAGCGACTTTGAGGTCAAGCTGGTTGAGAAAATTTTTGCAGAGCTGCTGTTTCTGGTCAATCGCAACGGAGAACTGCACGCCCGTGATGTTGAGGCCGTCATCAAGCTTATTGTGGCAGGAGAGACGGCACCAGCGACTGCCGCACAAGAAGGAGTGGACGATGTGATTGTCGTAACACGCACCGACGCTGTTCGAGCCCGCACGCCCGGGCAGCGTCGAATGGTGGCAGAAGCCAAACGCAACGATATTGTCTTTGCAATCGGCCCAGCTGGCACAGGCAAAACCTACACAGCGGTCGCCATTGCCGTTGCTGCGCTAAAGGCAAAGCAAGTGCAGCGCATTGTGCTAGCACGTCCTGCCGTAGAAGCAGGCGAAAGTCTGGGGTTTTTGCCCGGCGATTTGCAGCAAAAAATTGACCCCTATCTACGCCCACTCTATGATGCGCTAAGCGATATGCTCACACCTGAAAAGCTCAAGGAGAATTTAGACAAAAAGGTCATTGAGATTGTGCCACTAGCGTATATGCGCGGTCGCACACTCAATAATGCCTTCATCATTCTGGATGAAGCGCAGAATGCAACCAGTCTGCAGATGAAAATGTGTCTAACACGCTTGGGCACAAACTCTAAAGCAATTATCACAGGCGATATCTCGCAGATTGATTTGCCAAACAAGCGTGATTCGGGTTTAGCAGAAGCACCTAAGCTACTGAGCGGCATTGAGGGTATTTCGTTTGTCTACTTAGACAAAGGCGATGTGGTGCGTCATCGTTTAGTGCGTGATATCATTGACGCCTACGAACGTGGGCGCGCGCAGAAAGAGCAAAGAGACAGCACTGCATCTGAGACACAAACAGCAAATCAACCTGAGGCAACATCGCCCTGAAGCGAAGCGCAGAGACGGTTCAGCGGCGACGGTAGTATTTCAGAGCTTCAGGCAGCGCCGCTTGAATCTCACGAATGCGAGTTTCGTCAGAGGGGTGTGTGCTGAGAAATTCGGGAAGCTTCACCCCACCCTGCGAAGCCATTCGTTTCCAAAACTCGAGCGCTGCCCGTGGGTCGTAGCCCGCCATTGCCATGAAAATCAGACCTAAGCGGTCAGCTTCACTTTCCTGCATACGGCTAAAAGGCAATAGCACACCAATCTGCGCACCTACGCCAAAGGCAACGAGAAAAAGCTGGCGGGTTTCCTTTGGTTTATCTCTCAGAGCAATATCCAATGCCACGCCCCCCAGCTGTGTCAAAAGCCCCTGACTCATTCGCTCGTTGCCATGTTCAGCTATAGCGTGAGCAATCTCATGGCCCATCACAACGGCTAAGCCCTCTTCATCTTTGGTAATGGGCAAAATACCCGTGTAAAAGACCACTTTTCCGCCCGGCAAACACCAAGCATTCACTTCGCTGCTTTCAACCAAGTTGAACTCCCACTCATAGCCTTGCAGCTCTTCAGAAAGTCCCTGTTCAGCAAAGTATTGTTCAACGGCGTTTTGAATGCGTTTGCCGACACGTCGAACCAGCTCCACTTGTTCCTGATTCGTGCTCAGACGCGCTTGCGACAGAAATTCTCCGTACTGCTGATAGCTTAAAGACAGTATAGTTTGGCGAGGAACGAGATTGAGTTGCTGACGCCCTGTAATAGCAACGGTTCGGCAAGCGTGCAAGAGTGTGGCAAAGATGAAAAGTCCAACAGGGAGCCAATTTCGATGTCTTTGAGATTGCATACTTGGCATTGCAGTGTAGTTGTGGAAAGCACTGGAGAAGATTGCACTGCAGGGTGAAGCGAAAGCCACGTTACAATGAGTCAAACAGCCCTGCAGAAGGTTTAGGTTTCTCGAGCTTAAAGCGCTGGTAAGCTAAGTCGGTGGCAATGCGGCCGCGTGGCGTGCGCATCAAGTAGCCTTCCTGAATAAGGTAAGGCTCATAGACTTCCTCCACCGTATCCTGTTCTTCGCCAACGGCGATGGCTAACGTGGAAAGACCCACAGGACCACCAGCATACTTTTCAATGATAGCTAGCAGAATGCGCTTATCCATTTCATCTAAGCCGTATTCGTCAATGTCAAGAGCATCAAGAGTTTGGCGGGCAATGTCAAGTGTGATGGTATCTGAGCCGCTGACCTGCGCAAAGTCGCGTGCACGGCGCAAAAGTCGATTGGCGATGCGTGGCGTGCCACGTGAGCGGCGTGCAATTTCGAAGGCGGCGGCTTGTTCAATTTGCACGCCGAGAATCTTTGCGGAGCGATGAACGATTTTCTCAAGTAAATCGGCAGTGTAGTAGTCCAACCGCGCACTAATGCCAAACCGCGCACGAAGAGGAGCGGTCAGCAAACCAGCACGCGTGGTAGCACCGACTAGCGTGAATTGGGGAATCGCAATTTGCACGCTGCGCGCTGAGGGACCCGAGTCAATCATAATGTCCAACTTGAAGTCTTCCATTGCTGAGTAGAGATACTCTTCCACGACCGGGTTCAAGCGATGAATTTCATCAATGAACAGAATATCGCCTGGGTTAAGGTTAGTGAGCAAGCCAGCAAGGTCTCCGGGCTTATCAAGCACAGGACCTGATGTTGTCTTAATGCTTGCGCCCATTTCATTTGCAATGACATAGGCCAGTGTGGTTTTGCCTAAACCGGGCGGTCCAGAGAGCAAAACGTGGTCTAAGGCTTCTCTGCGAGCACGCGCAGCCGTAATAAACACGCGCAGATTCTCGACGATTTTCTGCTGACCAGTGAAATCTTCAAATCGAATAGGTCTGAGCCGCTCTTCCAGTTGTGCATCAGCTGCAACTTTGTGTGCGTCTAAGTTTTGATTGCGCATAGCCAAGTGTATTGCGTTATGCAGTAAGTTAGCAAATCTCCGTTGCGCGGTGGTGCAGTAAGCCGCGCATCAGCCACACCGTTGAATGCGGCGCAACTTACCAAATTCGTTCATTTCGCCTGCATAGATGTGCGCAGCGTTTTTTCCAAAACCGCTTTTTTACGCTTAAATTTCGCCTATTCAGAGCAGTAATACCTGCCATGTTCAATCAACCTAAGGGAGTATCACAATGGCTTTCGATATTGAGATGATTCGCGACAAGTATCGCGAGATTCCTGAGCGTGTGGCAGCCGCTCGCCGTGTTCTGAAACGCCCACTGACCTTGATTGAAAAAATTCTGTACAGCCACTTAGCGCAAGGCAATGCAACCGTAGAATATGAACGAGGCAAGTCATATGTGGAGTTTATGCCAGACCGCGTGGCTATGCAAGATGCGACCGCCCAGATGGCGATGCTGCAATTTGCCCAAGCTGGAATTCCCAGAGTAGCAGTGCCCACAACCATTCATTGCGACCACTTGATTGTCGCCAAGTCTGGCTCAGCGAAAGATTTAGCCGAAGCGTTGCAAGCCAACAAGGAAGTCTATGACTTTCTGGCATCGGCAGCGCAGAAATATGGCATTGGCTTCTGGAAGCCGGGTGCTGGCATTATTCATCAAGTCATTCTGGAAAATTATGCGTTTCCGGGTGGAATGATGATTGGTGCGGACTCGCACACCGTCAATGCAGGAGGCTTGGGAATGATTGCAATTGGCGTTGGAGGAGCAGATTGTGTCGACGTGATGGCAGGAATGCCATGGGAGTTGCGCTTTCCGAAGTTTATCGGCGTTAAACTCACAGGCAGACTAAGCGGCTGGACATCGGCGAAGGATGTGATTTTGAAGGTGGCAGGCATTCTCACGGTAAAAGGCGGGACAGGCTACATGCTGGAGTACTTCGGTGAAGGCGCCAAGTCAATTTCCTGCACAGGCAAAGCCACAATTTGCAATATGGGGGCAGAAATCGGTGCGACAACATCGCTATTCGGCTACGATGCAGCGATGAAGCGCTACCTTGAAGCGACAGGGCGCGCCGATGTCGCCGAAGCGGCTGACCAGATTGCCGAGCATCTGACAGGCGACCCTGAAGTGTATGCCGAGCCTGAAAAGTATTTTGACCAAGTTATTGAAATTAATCTCTCGGAGCTGGAGCCGCACATCAATGGTCCATTTACGCCTGACCGAGCCACGCCGCTTTCAAAATTTGCTGAAGAAGTGCGCAAAAACGGTTGGCCCGAAACCCTCTCCGTAGGGCTAATTGGCTCGTGCACCAATTCTTCCTACGAGGACATTACGCGTGCAGCATCGCTGGCGCGTCAAGCGGTAGAAAAGAAGCTCAAAGTAAAGTCAGAATTTACGGTTACGCCCGGCTCTGAGCAGATTCGCTACACAATGGAGCGTGATGGCTTACTAGCTGACTTTGAGAAAATTGGGGGCGTGGTGCTTGCTAATGCCTGTGGGCCATGTATTGGTCAGTGGGCGCGCCATGGTGCAGAAAAGCAGGAAAAGAACTCTATCATCACCTCCTTCAATCGCAATTTCTCAGCGCGAAACGACGGCAACCCCAACACGCATGCTTTTGTCGCCTCACCTGAGATTGTAACGGCGCTGGCGATTGCAGGGAGATTGACGTTCAATCCTATCACCGATACGCTCATCAATGAAGAGGGAGAGCCAGTCAAGCTCGAAGAGCCAAAGGGCTTAGAGCTACCGCCCAGAGGCTTTGCAGTGGAGGACTTGGGCTATGTGCCCCCTGCAGCGGACGGCTCAATAGTGCAAGTAATCGTGGACCCGAAATCCGACCGCTTGCAGCTCTTAGAGCCATTTCCTGCTTGGGAAGGCACAGACCTGAAAGGCTTAAAACTGCTCATTAAAGTCAAAGGCAAATGCACAACCGACCACATTTCAATGGCAGGTCCGTGGCTAAAATATCGCGGACACTTGGATAACATCTCCAACAACTTGCTAATCGGTGCAGTCAATTACTTTAACGACAAAACAGACTGCGTGAAAAATCAGCTGACGGGCGAGTATGAGTCCGTGCCTAAGGTGCAGCGCCAATATAAAGCCAAAGGCATTGGCACTGTAGTTGTAGGCGATGAGAACTACGGCGAAGGGTCGTCACGTGAGCATGCGGCAATGGAGCCGCGCTATTTGGGAGTGCGTGCCATCATCGCTCGCTCTTTTGCGCGGATTCACGAAACCAATCTCAAAAAGCAAGGCATGCTGGCGCTCACCTTCGCTAACAAAGCAGACTACGACAAAATCCAAGAAGATGACACCATCGACATCTTAGGGCTGACCGAATTTGCGCCCAATAAGCCCCTCACGATTGTCTTGCATCACCGTGATGGCACCACCGAGACCATTCTGGCAAACCACAGCTACAACGAAACGCAAATTGAGTGGTTCAAAGCAGGCTCTGCACTAAACTTAATGAAGCAGCGCTTACAGCAGCAGCAAGAAGCCTGAAGCGAAAGAGCCGCTGCACCAAAGCGGCTCTTTTCATAGTTGCTTCAAGGCAGTGGCACAATCTCCTGATTCTACTGCATTGTGTGCGTTGTGTTTGGCGATGAGTGGACTGTTGCTTTCACCGTTCAGCAGCCTTAACTTCAAGCGTGCAATACTCGTAACTTCTGACCCCATTTGTGATGAAGTGGCTCCAAAAGTTTGAACGTGCTGCAGTAATCCTTTTTGCCTGCTCGCTGGTGGCGTTGGTGCTTGTGCAAGTGTTGTCGTTTCAGAATAGCCAGCAGATTGAGGACTTTTTCCAGCAACAAGTTCGAAGCCGAAACCTGATTTTGAGCTTGGAGCAGTGTCTTTCACTCGTGAAAGATGCAGAGACAGGTCAGCGTGGATACCTGCTAACGGGTAATGAAGCCTACTTGGAGCCATACTACGAATCGCTGCGACTGCTCGATGAAAAAATCTCCTACATTCGGAGTCAGTTGCAAGATGATGCAGAAGCTCGCCCCAAGTTAGATGAGCTGCAAATTTACCTCAGTGAAAAGTTGCAGGAACTGCGAGAGACAATTCAACTGCGGCGCGATAGCAGCTTTGAAGCCGCTGTACGGCTGGTGCTGTCAGATAAAGGCAAGCTGACAATGGACAACTTGCGTCGAGCATTTGCGAAGCTGATTGCGAAGGAGCAAGATGAAATGCAGCGTTATACAGCCGAGACGCAGCGATACAATCAAGTGTCTAAGGCGCTGACACTCCTGAGTGGCGCAGTAGCGATAACCACACTTTGCGTTGCATTCGGTCTCTTCTATGTCAAAAATCGCCAGCTAAATGATGCACAAGCGCAACTCCAGCACCAGAATACACTCTTAGAGCAGCAAAATGCAGCACTGCAAAGGTCAAAACTGCTCGAGGCAGAAATATTTAGCTTTGCAGCGCATGATGTCAAGAACATCATTCAAGTCATTTTGCTCTCTGCACAGGCACTCAAAGCGAAGTTGTCGAGTAACGAGATAGTGCTCCGCCACAGCTCAACAATTGAGCGAGAAGCGCAGCGGGTTGTTGACCTCATCAACGAACTTTTACTAAGCGTGCGGACGGAGGAGCAAACCTCTCTCTCGCTGGAAAAGACGGAGGTAGATGTGGGCAATCTGGTCAAAACAGTCTGCAACACGCTATCCATCAAAGCAGAGAAGAAAAAACAAAGCATCTGTGTAGAAGTAGAGGGCATCAACAAAACGATGGCAGACAAGAGTAGCCTCAAGGTTATCGTTGAAAACCTTGTCAGCAATGCCATCAAATACAGCCCTGAGGGAAAGTCTATCTGGGTGAGTGTGTGGCACGATGTGAAAAATGTCTACCTCAAAGTGCGTGACGAAGGACTGGGCTTTGCACCAGAAGAAAAAGACAAGCTCTTCAAGCGATTTCAGAAACTGTCTGCACGACCGACAGGCGGCGAAATCTCAACAGGGTTGGGACTCTCCATTGCAAAAAAACTGGTGGAGCTACATAATGGTCGCATCTGGGCAGAAAGTCAAGGCAAAGGATTGGGTAGCACATTCGTTGTCGAGCTGCCGCTGCTGCAAGCAAATGACACGAGAGCAACTAAAGCAGTAGTACTCATAAGCGATGAAAAGCCGCAAGAGAGTGAAGCGGAATCAGGTTCTACTTCCGCTAATTGATTGGGTGATAAACTTGCCACTAAAGCCAAACACCGCGCCAGCAATCCCACCCAAAATGTGAGCAAACTGCGAGACATGGTCAGGCTTGAAACTATTGAGAATCTCCTGCCCCAGATAGAGCGCTGCGACGATAAGGAAAGTGAGGGGAATCTCTCCCTCACGAATGTTCGCAAAAGACGCCAAAAGAATGAGCATAAAAACCACCCCACTGGCACCTAAAAGACCTGTCGAGAAAAAGAGCGTGTTGAGCAATCCTGTTACAAAGGCGGTAATAAGAATCTTGACCAGAATCGCCATAGAGCCATATTTCTCTTCCAGCAAAGGGCCGATAAGCAGAATGTAGGAGAAGTTACCGATGAGGTGTGTCCAGTCAATATGACCAATGATGTGAGAAAACAAGCGAAAGTAGGTCAGTGGATTAAGGAACGACATTGCGGGCAAGGCAGTAAAGAAGGCTTGTGTAATGAAGCCCTTTGTGAGGTTACTGGCTAACATCACAGCGGCAGAGATAAGAGTGTATGTAAGAATCACAGGTGCGTTGTAGCGAATCGCCATAGTTTCACTGGGTTTGAGTTGAGACAAACTCAATGCGGCAAACTGGCGAAGGATAAGGCGCATGCTGAGCCGCTTCAATGAATGTTCGTAAAGCCTTGATATCAATGCCTAAAAACACATCAGGCGCCAGAGAGAGTTTAGGATAGGCTTTCTGGAAGTTTCGGGCTGCACAGTCTAAGCGGTTGGTCTGAAGGCAATGCAGAGCAGCAGCCAATTGCACAAGACCACGAAGCACAATTTCGGCATCTTCGGTCATCTCTTGCCAGACATGTTCCCACGATTCATGGGCATCCCAATACGCTTGGCGATTAAACTTGTCAATGCCGTCAAGAAAATGCTGCCGCTGCACATCTGAAAACTGCGGCTCGCGCAGCACCTGAATTTCCTCTGGCAAGCGCTTGCGTGGCGCGGAACGTCTGGTCTTCATTGTGGAAACTGAGCAAGTAATGTTTTTAGCCGTTCAGGCGTCTGGGCTTTGGCAACGCTTAACGCAGGCGGTGCAGCGTCAAAAATGGCAAAGACTTTTTCAATGCCCAAATGCTCTAACTCTGACTGGCTAAGTTCACACTGACCTGCCACGACATAACACGGCTTTTGAAATTTCCGACACAGCGCCACAACACTGCCCACGACTTTGCCTGCAAATGAGGTCTGGTCGAGCTTCCCTTCACCCGTCAGCACGCAATCACTGTCCTGAATTTTGGCTTCCAGTTCAGTCAAAGTGCAAATGATATCGAAGCCCGACTGCAAAGAAACCGTGCGCAGAAAAGGACTAAGAAGCATCATTCCGAAGCCAAGACCGCCCGCAGCGCCAGTGCCAGCAAGATGGCGAAAACGCCGCTGGAGAGCTTGCTCCGTAACAGTTGCAAAGTGCTCAAGGCGCGCCTCGAAAGTGTCCATATCCGCATCAAGCACACCTTTTTGTTTGCCGAATGTGCGAATTGCACCGTGCTCGCCTAAAAGGGGATTGCGCACATCACTTGCGAGCGTAAGAGAAAGCGTAGGCGGCAGTCGAAGTGTAGAAAAATTGACCGATGCAAGCTGTGCAAGGCCCAAATTGCCTAATGGAATCGGGCGCTCGGCAGCATCCAGCAACTCAACGCCTAAGGCTTGCAGTGCACCTGCACCGCCATCACAAGTGGCACTACCGCCCAAGCCTAAAAAAATGTCCGTAGCCTCCGCAGCTGCAGCAAGTATCAGTTCGCCAACCCCAAAGGTCGTAGCAAGGTCGGGTCGCAATGCCCCTTTCACCAGCGGCAAACCAGCTGCAGCGCTCATCTCAAGTGCGGCACGATGTCCTATCAAGACATACTCAGCAGTTATGCGCTCGCCCATAGGGCTGGTTACTGCCGCTTTGCGTGTTACCGCATTCGGAAGCGCTTTGAACACTTCAACGAAACCCTCTCCGCCATCCGCCAGAGGCTGAATGATGCAGCGAGAACGTGCCCACAGGGGCAAAGCCTCCTGAACCCAGTGCGCAATTTCAGCTGACGAAAATGTGCCCTTAAAGCTGTCGAATGCAAGCAGAATGTGCTGCATAGCTCAGTATTCTAATTCTATGCTCTATGCTGTGCAGGTGGTGTGATTCCAATTTTTCACAGCGACGAACTTTTGCGTTGCTGACTTGAAAATTTTTAGGCACAAAAAGCGTTCTCTTAGCGTTACGGCTTACTTTTTCAACGACATAAGATAGTGCCGAATGCGGAGTACGATATTTCTGGTGCTATGGCTCTTACTCCCAGTGTCGCTGCTTTCTCAGCAGAGCGATGTGCAGCTTGCAGAAGCGCTCTATCAAGCAGGCAACTACGAAAAGGCGGCTGAACTCTATGAAAAGCTCTATCAGCGCGACCCAAGCTCACTGTTCTATGTAGAGCGACTGCGAGAATGTTGGAGTGAGCTGCGCAACTATGACAAACTCATTCCACTTCTGCAAAGGGAGATTCTGCGCTCACAAGTTGTGTCATACACACTGTCTCTGAAAGTTCATCTGGCGCAGTGCTACTACGAGCGCCGAGAAGTGGATAAAGCAGCCAAAGTGTTGCAGTCTTTAGGTGAGGGGTTGCAGTCGCAGAGCGATTATGCGATGGCAATTCAAGAATTGCGACGCGCACGCTTCTTTGAGCCAATGCTGATGTGGATTCAGCGTGCCAGAGAGCGATTTAGAAACCAGATGCTCTTTGCTGAGGAAGCAGGTGATGCACAGCTTTTTCTGAGCAACTATCGTGCAGCGACGGAAGAGTATATCAAAATTTTGGAAGACGACTTCCCAAACTTTGGCAAAGTGCAGTCGCAAATTCTAAGCTATGCCAATCGTTCCAGTCCTGCTGTCTTGCGTGAGGTGCTGTCAACGCTGGAAGGGATGCGAAGTAAGTTCCCAGAGTCATCGCTGCCACGGCAACTGCTCTCACAATTGCTCATGCAGCTGTACATTGAGGCGGATAACTACGACGGTGCCTTTGCAGAGGCGCTGTATCGTGACCGTATCACTGCGGCACGGGGCGGGCAACTTCTGAGCTTTGCCAATCAAATGCTGCAAAAGCGCCAGCTTGCAGCAGCGCGCAAAGGCTTTCAAGCGATTCTATCCACCAATGCAGATGCGCCCTTCGTGCAGCGCGCCAAAATCGGTTTGGCAACCGTCCTCGAAAAAGAAGCAGAAACGCTGACAGGCACAGAACGCCAAGCTAAGCTCGAGCAAGCCGTGGCGCTCTATCAAGAGTATGAGCAAACCTACCGAATGTCACAAAACCTACCTGAGGTCTATCTTGCGCAAGCGAACTTAGAGTTTAGGCTGCTGGAAAATCCAGCGGCAGCTGAGCGCACAGCCAAAAAACTCTTGGAGCGCTTCTATGAATCACAACCTGCACGTGCCGCTGAACTGCTCTTGGCGAAAATTCGCTTGGCACAGGATAAGTTCGAAGGGCTTCAAGAGATGCTAAAAAAACTCGCAAGTAGCCCACATGCTAATGCTGAAGTGCAAGCCGAAGCCAGTTACTACCTTGCGCTGGTGCAATTTCTTGAGAGCGATTTTGATGCAGCCCTGCAAACACTCAGCCACATTGACATTGCGCGCGATGCGGCAAATGAAGCCATTGAGCTGCGCCTGATGCTAATCGAAGCACTGAGCGATACTGCCAAGAATCCGCAGGCAATACAGGCTCTAAAAGAATACAGCATAGCGAAACGAGCAGCCGTTGCACGAAAGTATGATGAAGCATCATCGCGCTTTGCGGAGTGGCTAAGTAAGTATCCAACTTCGTCGCTCGCCGATAATGCTCTCTATGAACGCACTGTGCTGCTGGAGCGCACCTCATTGGCTGCAGCAGCGGAAAGCTATGAGCAATTTTTGCAAGTGTATCCAAAAAGTTTTTATGCCGATAAGGTGCTTTTCCGACTGGGTGAACTCTATGAAGAGCCACTCAAATCACCTGCAAAAGCGCTGGTATGCTATGAGCGACTGCTGCGCGAATATCCAAGAAGTTTTTACTTGCGGCAAGCACGAGAGCGTCTTCGCAAACTAAAATCCAGTAGTTAAGCAATGGTGCGAGAAGTGATTGTAATTGGTGCAGGTTTTGGAGGATTGAGTGCGGCATGTCTTCTGGCAAAGCACGGCTTGCGCCCGCTGCTGGTGGAAGCAGCAGCAGTGCCCGGTGGTTGTGCGTCCTCTTACCTCATCAAACGAGGTGGAAAGAAATTCCTCTTCGAAGCAGGCGCTACAACAATCGTCGGATTAGACCCGCACCAGCCTCTTAGGCACTTAGCCGATGCGCTGGAGGTCCAGTTTCCAGTTGTGGAAATTAACCCGGCCATGATGGTGCACATAGGCAGTAAAAAAGTGGTGCGCTACAAAGATAGACGCCGCTGGGTCGAGGAGTGCTACCAGAAATTTTTCGCAGGCACATCATGCACATTTGAGCAAGTGAGAGCGTTCTGGACACTTATCTTTGAGCTAAGTGATTTTGTATGGTTGGTCGCAGAACGAAATCGTGCCTTTCCGCCAAGAACCTTGCAAGATGTGTGGGAACTCTACCAGCAAAATCCACTGAGCGACTTTCCAAAACTGCGCTACCTGTTTCAGACAACACTGAGCACCATTCAACACTACGGCTTAGACAAAAGCCCTAACTTTGTGCGTTTCTGCAACGAGCAGCTAATGATTACAGCCCAAGCGACCGCAGACAAAGTGGCACTACTCTATGCAGCGCCGTGCTTGGCTTATACCAATAGCTCCAACTACTACGCATATGGCGGAATGCTCGCAATGGCAGAAACCCTCGTGGAAAAATACAAGCAAATGGGAGGCGAAATTCTCTATCGAACACGCATCACACGGCTCGAGCAAGATAAGCACCGAAACTATGTGCTCTGGACAGACAAAGGAGAGCGATTCATGGCAAAAACGATTGTGAGCAATGCAACAATTTGGGATATGGCAGACCTTGCACAAGGGCGATTAAAACCCTTCTTTGAGCGGCTGACACGAAAGTTTGCGTTTGGTTGGGGTGCAGTGACAATGAGCATTGCTGTGGAGAACACTTTACCCGATGATCTAGCGCTGCATCACCAGATTATTTTAGATGAATCTATTCCACATTGCAAATCCAATTCTTTCTTTGTCTCGCTGTCCATGCCAGATGATGTCAAGCGACAGCCAGAAGGCACGCGACTGCTGGCAATTTCGACGCACACCCAGCCTGAGATATGGCTATCACCAGAGTGCTACGCAGAAAAGAAAGCGGATGTGGAGACCTTTCTTTTGGAAAAGTTAGAGCAACATTTGCCGGGCTTTCAGCGAGAGAAAATCCTCTTTAAAACTGTCTCAACACCGAAGTCGTGGCAAGAATGGGTCTATCGCAAGCAAGGGCGAGTAGGTGGGATTCCAAACACACTCGAGAAAAGCATCTTTGAGCTACAAGGTGCCGAGACGGATTTTGAAGGGCTATACCTTGTGGGCGATACGGTGTATCCTGGGCAAGGAATTGCAGGGGTAACGCTATCGGGACAAAATGCGGTGCATCGGATTTTGCAGCGCATGCCGGCGCCAGTTAGGCAGACCTCATACCTTGGCGCCTTAAAAGAAGGAGCCTTGTCTAGCGAAAGCTTACCAGTTGCGCGTTAATAGCGGCAGTGCAAGGGTAGGGAAGGGTGTGCAACGCAAGTGGGAAGCAGTTCGTATATTTGCGCCGAAGTCGCGCTGTGGTCGTCGCGGCATTGTGCCAGTGGCACAGTGCTGAGGAAAGTCCGAACATCACATGGCAGGATGCCGAACAAGGCTCTCCTTGCGAGGGCACAAGTTCGGGCGAGCGGGAGCAATCCCGTCTCGACAGAGAGTGCAACAGAAAGCATACCGCCTCAGCCACTTGGCTGCGGTAAGGGTGAAAAGGTGGTGTAAGAGACCACCAGTTACTCCAGCAATGGGGTAAGCTATGCAAACCTCTCCGATGCAAGACTATGTAGGGAAGCTTTTTCAGCCCTGCGGCTGAAAAGAGGGTAGCCAGCTCAATCTGCCTTCTGGGCAGGAGCTTCCGGGTGAGTCGCTGAGAGAAATGACGACCTTCCTGACTGCTGTCGGGAAAACAGAATTCGGCTTACGGGCGCGACTTCATTTTTTTTTGTGCGCCTCTCCATTCTGCAAAAGTCGCGCAATGCGTGGCGGTTCTGGCACGCCCAGCTCTTCCAAGTAAGTGGCTCGGCACATTTCCAAAAGTCGAGCAGCCTTCGCTGCATAGCCCTGACTCAAATAAGCCTGAATTTGAATTTCATAACCTGCTTCATGCAGCGTATCAGCCTTCACGATTTTCTGACCATAGTGCAATGCTTCTTCCCAGCGATGCGCACGGAGTGCATCTCGCCCTAATGTGATGAGTGCAGAGAGATACATCTCATGCAACCGCTCACGTTCATCTTGCACAACAGAGAGCACCACATCATCTTTGAGAAAGTCGTCGGTGTAAAGCTCAACTGCAGCTCGGAGAGGCTCGAGGGAGTTTGCACGACGGCTTTCCGCCACAAGTGTCTCAAAGCGTTCTACATCGTAGGCGTAATCAGTGTCTGACTCGCCTAAGCAAAGTTCATAGCCGCCGCTATGACAAAGCACAAAGCGGGATTGCTTGGCTGAGGTCAATTCAGGCTCGAACATTCTTCTAATGTGAGAAATAGCCGTATAGAGTCCAATCTCTGCGCTCTCACGACGCGTCTCTGACCATAGCCATTCGTAGAACTCTTCAGTTCGAACCAGCTTGCGGTGATGGATAAGCAAAATCTTGAACACATCGCGGGCTTTGTGCGACGGCCAATCGCGCTGCAAAATCACCTGTGAGCGCAAGCGTAGCCACAAGTTCCCAAAGGCTTTCACTTCTATGGCTTTGTGGCTACTGGCTACTTTAATGCTCTGAGCAAGTGGCCACTGCTGTTTCTTTTTGCGGCGTGCCTCTGCTTGCGCAATTGATGAAAGGAGCTGCTCAACCTGCAAAGGTTTCGGCAGGAAATCTGACACGCCCGCCCGCATGGCATCAATAACAAGGTTCATATCGCCATGCCCCGTGATAAAAAGCACCTCAGCAGTGCTATCCAGCATCTGCAGGCGGCGCAAAACCTCGAAGCCATCTATGTCTGGCAGGCGCACATCGAGAAGAACAATATCAGGCTTTTCCTGCTCAAAGATGAGCACGCCCTGTGCGCCATCTTTTGCCGTGAAAACAGTGTAGCCAGCAAGTGTGAGAGCACGTGTCAGACTTTCGCGAATGCGGCGGTCATCATCAACTACCAAAATCTTTACAACCCCCTGCTTGTCAGATGCCGTTTTTACATAAGATAGCTTTTGCGTCGGCTCTGCGTGAGTGGTATGTGCAGCAGTTTGGCGCAGTGCAGGTTTCTTCTTCGCAACTCGCCTCATATCTCATACTTTAAGCTGTACAGCTCAACGCACGTGTGGAAAAATCAGTTCTATAGCATTCCCCATACCGTCAGCATTGAGGTATTGATAAACCCGTCGCTCCCCACCAATTTTCTCGAGGAGACTATCAACCAAAAAGAAACTGTACAGGATACTCTCAGTGGCAACCTGCACTGTGGCGAAGGGGAAGCCAACCTGTTGCCGATGCGTCCAAGAAAAGTTGTAGCCTGTGTCTTTTACAGTAAGCAAGAGATGCGCTGGCTCTGCAGTCGCAGTGATAGAAATTTGCTTCTGAAAGAGCTTATCAGGAAAGAGCCGCTGGCGCGCATCAATCGCTTTGCGGGCGTTGAGCAAAAGGTTCAGGAAAATGTATTCAAGCTCTATGGCATCAATTGGAACAGCAGGCAATGTGGGTGGGATATTGACCATAAGCTCAATAGAGCGTGCACGCAATTGCTCGCCTATCAGTCCTAAGACGCTAACAAAGCTCTTTTGCAAGTGTGCCGTAAGGGTCTTTTCGCGCTCGTAGGCAAAAGCACGTAGGTGCTCCGTGATTTTCTGAAATCGCTGCACATCGCTCTCAATATCTTCACCAATCTGAGCGAGCATTTCAGCCGGTATTTCAGCGTGTTTTTCGGAGAGCATCTTTAGGTAGCCCGCATCAATGCTCATTGAGGTTAAGGGTTGATTAAGCTCGTGCAAGACACTTCCTGTCATCTCGCCCAGTAGCACACGTTTTGCAACTTCGACCAATTGCCAATCGCTTTGATGGAGGAACGCAACCATGGGTGTAACTTTTTTAAGGGTTTGGGTAAAACTCACAAAACTGTCTTCCTTTCTGTTTCAGGAGCACCTTCTATATGCGCCAAAGCAGCGATGAATCGCCGTAACTTAGGAAACGATAGCCGTTTTGCAAAGCCGCCTCATAGACTTTTCGCCAGAGAGGGTCGCCTAAGAAGGCAGCAACCAGCAAGAGAAGTGTGCTGCGTGGTTGATGGAAGTTGGTAATAAGTCCGTCACAGATTTTGTAGGAGTAGCTCGGCACAATCATCAGCTCAGTGGTGCCAGTAGCGACCTCTAATTTGTGTTTTTCCATCCAGTCTAAGATAGCAGAAAGGGCGGCTGCTGAGCTTGGCAAAGGCTCACTACTGGGGTGGTATGGCTCCCACTGCGCAACCGATATGGATTCGGAGCAAAGCGTAGGAATGTCATGCTGCAGTAGCCTGAAGCCAAACCAGTAAAGTGATTCCAGCGTGCGGAGCGAGGTTGTGCCAATAGCAACAACACGCTTGTTTTGCAGAAGACCGTCGTGCAAAGCCACAAGTGTTTGCCGTGAGATACTAATGTGCTCAGAATGCATATCGTGCTGGCGCACATCGCTTTCTTTGACAGGCTTGAACGTGCCGATACCCACATGAAGTGTAACGTCGTGCACAGCAATACCCTTTTGGTGAAGGCGGTCGAAAAGGGCAGGCGTAAAGTGCAGTCCAGCTGTAGGCGCAGCTACAGAGCCTTCATACTTGGCGTAGACCGTCTGATAGCGCGTTCGATCCAATTCGTTAGGCTCTCGCTTTAAGTATGGGGGGAGTGGCGATTTACCGATGGCTTCCAGAACTTCCAGAAAGCATAGCTCAGCAGGTTGCCACTCGAATTCAACGATGGTTTCTATGCCTTTTTCAAGCACCAGTGCTTTCAGCAAAAGTGGCTTTTCGTGATACACGGTACCTGTGCTAAGTGAAGTGCCAACTCGCACATTGCGACCATCAATCAAGCACTTCCACTGGGATTTTTCGCGCGCCAGCAGTGCAACCTGCAGGTCAGGGCTGGGTGAGACCGGCTCTACGCACAGCAGCTCAACTTTGCCGCCACTTTGTTTCTGCAGGTGCAGCCGTGCGGCAATCACTTTTGAATTGTTACGAATCAGCAAAGTGTTCTCAGGTAGAAGCTCGGGGAGTTGCCAAAAATGGTGATGTGAAATCTGTCCTGTCGGGGCATGCGCAACAAGTAGCTTGCTCTGGTCACGTTCTGGCAAGGGCGCCTGAGCAATGCGCGATTCGGGTAGAGTATAGGTGTAGTCTTCAATGGAAATTTCTGGAACTGCTGGACGAGCTAAATGTTTCTTCATGTCCGCCGAAGGCATTTTAGAGTGCTGGTTTTGGGAAAAGTTACTCTGCTGGCTTATCTGAAACGAATGTTTTGCGCAGCAAGAAGCCTGCCTTTACTTACCCCGATGAACTCTCTCAAAAGCCGTATATTTGCACAAATCAACGCAAAGTAACTTGAAGCAAAATAAGTTCCGCTCCACGGTTGTTCAACTTCTCTTAAACAAAAACTAATAGATTCAAAATGTCGAAGCAAGCCATCAACAAGCCCCCGCATAACTACGATTTTGATGTAACCATCATTGGCTCAGGTCCAGGAGGCTATGAAACGGCAATTCGTGCCTCGCAACTGGGCTATAAGACTTGCATTATTGAAAAAGAGCCAACGCTGGGGGGCGTTTGTCTCAATTGGGGCTGCATTCCCACTAAGTCGCTCCTAAAAAATGCGGAGCTGATTCAAACATTGAAGCACGCTAACACTTTCGGCATTCGGCTCGAGGGGATGACGATTGACTTTGCACAAATCATCAAGCGCAGCCGTGATGTGGCGGCTCAGATGGCAAAAGGTGTCGATTACCTAATGAAAAAAAATAAAATCACGGTCAAAAAGGGCTTCGGCAAGCTGCTTTCGGCACACGAGATTGAAATCAAGGCTGATGATGGAGCGGTGGAAAAGGTAAGCTCCCTGTATATCATCATTGCGACCGGAGCTAAGCCGCGTTCACTGCCCAGCGTGCCTATTGACCGTCAGCGCATTATTACCAGCTACGAAGCAATGGTCTTACCTGAACGCCCTAATAAGCTCACCATCATCGGAGCAGGGGCAATTGGCGTTGAATTTGCCTATTTCTATAACGCAGTTGGCACAGAAGTGACGCTCATTGAGGCAATGCCGCAAATTCTGCCCAACGAAGATGAAGAAATCTCAACGCTGCTGGCACGTGAGTTCAAAAAACAAGGCATCACGATAATGACAAATGCGAAAGTAGAATCAGCGTCCGTGGAAGGTGATAAGGTTAAGACAATTGTGGTAGACGCAAACAGCAATCGCAAAGAACTCATCTCAGATTACTGCCTCGTGGCAATTGGACTGACTGGCAACATTGAGAATATTGGTCTGGAGACAGTGGGCGTGCAGACCGAGCGCGGCTTTATCAAGGTCGATGAGTTTGGGCGCACTAACGTTGAAAGCATCTATGCAATCGGTGACGTAGCAGGCGGTATGCTGCTGGCACACAAAGCCTCCGCTGAAGGGATTCGCTGCATTGAGAAAATTGCAGGACTGGATGTCCAACCACTTGACCCAATGGAAATCCCAGCTTGCACATACTGCCAGCCGTCCGTTGCGCACATCGGCTTAACCGAAAAGCAGGCCAAAGAAAAAGGCTACGAGGTCAAAATCGGGCGCTTTCCATTCAAGGCCTCTGGCAAAGCCACCGCAGCAGGACACACTGAAGGAATGGTCAAGCTCATCTTCGACGCCAAGTATGGCGACCTACTGGGAGCACATATCATTGGCTACGAAGCAACAGAAATGATTGCAACGCTGGGCATAGCGCGCAAGCTGGAAGCTACAGCAGACTGGATTCATCATACAGTTCATGCACACCCGACTTTCTCGGAAGCGATTAAAGAAGCAGCAGCAGATGCAGAGGGCGAAGCAATTAACATTTAGTTCAAACAAGTTTCTTATTTTCGCTGCAAACAAAGGAGGTGCTTATGGGCATTGCCTCACTAGTACTTGGCATCATTGCGTTTCTCATCTCTTGGATACCGTGCGTCAATTGGTTTGCGCTTCTCCCTGCTGCGGTAGGTCTCATCTTGGGCATTGTGGAAGCGGTGCAGCAAAATAATGCGAAAGCAAAAGGCGACGCAAATGCCTCACCAACATTAGGCTATATCGGCACAGGTCTTAATGCAGTGTCTATTATACTCATCATTGTCATCACGGTGCTCTTAGGTAGAGGCTTAGAGCAGGCTGCAAAAGAAGCAGGATATAGCGGAGCAAAGGAAATGTTCGAAGAAATCAAAAAAGGTATTGACACAGTTCGGACAGCCCTCGAGCCTGAAAAAGTAACGAAGGCGAACTACGACCGTATTCAGCCAGGTATGACTGTGTCCGAAGTAGAGACAATTCTGGGCAAAACCACCCTCTCCGAAGATTTGGCTAAATCTGGCGCTCAAGACAAAATACCGGTGATCTTGACGTGGAAACTTGATGGTTTTCGGTTTGCAACCGTGACCTTCGAAAACGGTAAGGTAAAAGAAAAAAGCCAGATTGGGCTAGAGTAGGTTTGGTCTATTTCAGCTCAAACTTAACGGGAATGACCAGCGCGCTGGGCACAGGTTTGCCATGCATCATTGCGGGCTTGTAGGAGACCTCCTCTGTGAGTGTGCGAAAAACCTCTTCATTGAAGGCTTCAAATGCCGTTTTGAGTAACTGAATCTTGACAACATTTCCTTCTTTGTCAAGGTAAACCTTTGCGACGACTTGTCCCTGAATGCGCTGGCGACGCGCAATTTCAGGGTATTTCAAGTTTTTGTAGACTGCGGCAATGCCGCCAACCACTTCTGCAGGCGACATAGAAGCCTCCAGTGCAGCGATGTCTGCATCAGAGAGCAACTGTGAAGCAGAAGCAACTGCTTGCTCGATAGCTTTTTCATCTTCCGACTTAGCAGCAGGTTCAGCGGGTTTGGCTGCCTCAGGCTTTGCTATTGGCTTTAGCTCAGCACGCTTCGGCTCGCTGGCTCGAGCTTCAGCAAACTTTGGTTCAACTGGCTTAGCTTCTGCAACTCTGCTTTCAGCTGGCTTAGTGGTTTCTTTCTTCGGAACGGCGGCAGCAACGGCTTTTTCGTCAGCACCGATGCGAATGTCTAAGCGATTGGTCGTGCCGGCGACAATGCTAACTTGCCCCTTCCAATTCGGTAAGCCTTTTTTACTGGTCTTAACGCTGTATTCGCCAGGTGGAATGTTAAGAAAAACATAGTAGCCCTGCGCATTTGAGAATGCAGCTTCTGTGGCAGCAGCACCTGAGACAGCAACCAGCACGGCTGGTAAGGGTGTACCATCTTCAGTGGTTACGCGGCCGATAAGCTTACTTTGCGAAAACGACATGGAAGCAAAAAGAAGTATAGACCACAGAGTCAGCTGAGTCCGCTTCATTGTGCCAATCAAGATTTTAAGTTGGGCTACAAACCTGAGGCCCGAAGCTAACAAACTGCTGTTAAATTTTCGTTAAAGCTCCTCCACAATCACTTTCGGGGAGACCTGCTCTTTGCGAATGAGAGATGGAAAATACGCTACAACTTCTGATGGCTTAGGGCGACCGCCCGCAAAGCCCGTTACGCTGGGCGGCCCAGTCAGAATAAGGGGAGCAATTTCGTAGCCGAAGCGCTCCACTGCTTTTTTATCGTGGCTACGCACGCCGATGCGCATTTGCACTTCATTGACGTGCTCGAGCGACTCCAAGTGTTGATGACACGCATTGGCGCCGATGAATTCCGTATGAATGTCATCAAACGAAAGACCTAAATTCCGAAGCCGTGCCCGCAAAATCTCATCAGCGCGCTGAGCCTTCTTGAGCGCATCTGGGAAAGAGTAAGTGAGACTGCCAAATGCAACCCAGCCATCTGAATATGAAATCGAAACTTTATAAAATGGTGTCGCAGGCTTGCCTTTAACACCAAAGACTTTCACGCGGTCTTTGCCCGCATCTTCAAGCTGAATGGTGGTAAAGTCGGCAATGCAGTCAGGGGTGATGTATTCGGCAGGGTTACCAATTTCGTAGCAGAGCTGTTCCTTGATAACAGCTTGATTGATAAGCCCACCTGTGCCCTCGTGCTTCATAATGATGCAAGTGCCATCGGCATGCATTTCGGCAATAGGGAAGCCGATGTTTTCAAGGTTAGGCACGCTTTCCCAGTCGCCTAAAAAATTGCCGCCGCTGGCTTGTCCGCCGCATTCCAAAATATGCCCCGCAACGGTGCCTGCGGCGAGCAAATCCCAGTCATCAGGTTTCCAGCCAAATTCATAAATCATTGGCGCAAGCGTAAGCCCTGTATCCGTGCAGCGACCTGTTACGACAATCTGCGCACCGTCGCACAGGGCTTGAGCAATCGGGCGGGCACCAAAATACACATTAGCACTAAGCACACGGTCTCGCACCGCTGAAAGGGGTTCACCTGTCTCCATATTTCTCAGCTCTTCGCCAGAGGCAATCAGTGCATCCAGTCGCTCCAAGATATCATCACCAACCACCACACCTACCTTCAAGCCCTTGATGCCTAATTTCTTGGCTACTTCGAAAATTCTATCGCGGCACGCTAAGGGATTCACGCCGCCAGCATTGGAAATGACCTTGATGTTTTTTTCTAACAAGTCAGGCAAAATGTGCGCTAAGACTTCTGGAAAATCGCGTGCATAACCCAATGAAGGGTCTTTCTGACGCTGCTTCTGCAAAATGCTCATTGTAACCTCTGCAAGGTAGTCGAGCATGAGGTAGTCAATAGCAGTGTCGCCTTTGGAGAGTTTGACTTGATTAATTGGCGCTTGTTGCCAGTCGCCCCAGAAGCCTTGCCCTGATGCGATGCGAATGTAGGTTTTCACGGCGTATTGCGTTTTGTAAAGTGTAGTTGAAAAGTTACAAAATTGAGTGCACAATCTCACCGCCTAAGATGGTGGCTAAGACTTGAACACTGGGCAAACGCTCAGCGGGAATGCGAAAGATGTTTTCGGAAAGCACAATAAGGTCGGCTTGATAGCCTTGCTCAATGAGACCGCGCCGAGCATCAATAATGCGACGTGACGAGAGCGTATAGGCTTCAAGAGCCTGAGGCAACGAAAGACGCTCTTCGGCATACCAAGTGCGTCCAGTGGCATCTTGCCGTGCTACAGCATAGAACAAGCCTTCAAGCACGTTTGGCGATTCAACAGGGGCATCGCTGCCAAAAAGCAAAGTGGTGCCTGCTGAAAGGAGAGAGCGAAAACGATAGAGCCGCTCAGCACGTGCGCCTAACAAGCGCATTGCAGGCTCAATGTCGCTGCGAATGTGGATTGGCTGCATTGAAGCTATAACGCCTAATCTGGCAAAGCGTGGAAGGTCGCTAGTATGCACCGTTTGCGCATGCTCAATTCGGTGTGCAAGTTGGAAAGATAGACTGCTTGAGTTGGCTAAACGCTCAAAGGCATTCAGCGCACGGCGCACGGCTTTGTCGCCAATTGCATGCACCGAGATAGCAAGATGTTCACGCTCAATGAGCCTGAAAAGGGCAACAAGGTCAGCATCAGCATAAAAATCCATTCCTGTTGAGCGACTGTTCTCAAATGGCTCAAGCATAGAGCAAGTCTCCGAGCCTAATGAGCCATCAAGGAAGAGCTTAACGGCTTCCAGCTCCGTGTTATGGTGTGGTGTAGTGGCGTAAAATTTCTTTGCGGCATCCAGCGACTCGAGATAAATACCAATGCGCACGCGCAGTTTGAGCTGGCTGCCCAGTGCTTGGTAGTCAGATAGAGCGTCTGCATTTTCCATTGAAAGAGTTTCTGTAATGCCGAGCTTGAAAAAAGCTGCTTGTGCGCGCAAGATGGCAGCTTGTCTTTCGGCTGGCAAGGTTTTTACCAGTGCCATTGCAGCTTTCGCAGCGCGCTCAAAAGCGACACTAGTGAAAGTGCCATCTTCTGCACGTGGCAATTCTTCAGCAGAAAAATCTGTGGCATTTAGTTGAGCCAGAACAGGGGTATTGCACCAAGCCGAATGCCAGTCAGCACTGCGTAGCGCAATGAAGTGCTCAGTAGAAATGTCGTCTAATTCTTTGGGAGTTGGAAATGTGCCGAAGGCTTGTTTTGTCCAACCGCCCCCAACAATCCAGCTGCCTTTGGGCATCTCGGCCACGTGTTGGCGAATGCAGCAAAGAGCATCAGAATGCGAAAGCCCTGAGAGGTCAAGCTGCAAAAGTCGCAAGCCGTATTCAGAAAAGTGCGTATGGCTATCGCAAAACGATGGGAGCAAAAGGTGTCCTCTGGCATCAAGGCGCTGCTCTACCTTTCTCACCTTTGGCTCGCCATCAGTAAATAGCTGCGCAATCAGCCCATCACGAATAAGCAAGGCGCGGTAGGGCAAAGCGTAGCCAGAGCAGTTAGCTATCACTGCATTTGTGATAAGTAAGGACGGACTTGGCATCTTTCGAAAGAGTTTACAACGGATAGGTTGCTTCAAAGTGAGCTACTGGACCTGCCCGGACACCCTTGAGGCAGTCAGAGCAACATGCAATTTAGGCGAGAAGTTGAAGCAAAAGTGCTACTCGGAGCAGAGAGCAATACGCCACCAGAGGCTAGTTAAGCTCATAGCGCCGAATCACGAAATTGTGGCGCTGAAAAATAATTTGGTTACTCAAAGATTCGTGTGAAGTGTCAAAGCAGGCGTTTGCGTTGCTCTCACTTGCGAAGCAAGAAGAGCTACTGAGTCGCGTGCTAAGATAGAAAAATCCGACGGTAACAAGTGGAAAAATGCTAACCAGAAAAAGCGGAATCGTCAGCGCCAGCAAGATGCCAGCAGGGATAGCAAATAACAAAATTAGCAAAATCGCAGCAATAAGAATGAACAGGCGCTTCAACATTCGTTCTGAGCAAAAGTTTATCGGTCTCTGAAAATGTGAGCTGGGAACTTCGACTACTGCCAGAACTGCTAACAAAGAAAACCGATGCGAATTGCAAAAAGTTCAAAGCGGTTGAAAATACGTTACTTTTTTTCGGTGCTATCTTGACGCTTGGGCATCTCAATGAAGATATACTCAATGAGCGATTGGGCAAGAGGGCTTTTTAAGCGCTCGAGTTTTTCGTGCTGCTTAAATGCAGCGGCACGCTGGCGAGATAGCACAAATGTAACCCCAATAGCATAGATAGCCGATTCATTGTTGGGGTCTTTCTCCAAGATGCGTTCATATGTGCGCACTGCTTCATCGTAGCGCTTGGCTTTGCGATAGGCGTCGCCCAGAAATTGGTAATTCTCCAGCTGCTCAGGAAGCAGCAAGGTAAGGCGCTCAAACGCAAAGATAGCATCTGCAGTCGTGCTATCGGATTTCATCGCAATGTTGCCAAGTGTTTGGTAGTAACGGACAGAGTCTTTGACAGGGTGCAGCCCTTTCAGCACGCCAACTGCTTCAGTATGTGCACCAGTTTGGCTTAGCAAAACTGCAAGATTGAAGCCCAGCTCCGGCAATGAAGGCTGAAGGCGCATTGCGGTTCGCAGCGCTTGCACGGCTTCCGAATACCTTTCCATTTCGCTATAGGTCAGCCCTAAGCTGTAATGAGCCTCTGCAAAGTTGGGATTGAGGCGAATAGCATGTTGAAAGGCATCAACCGCTTCACCATACGCTTCAGCATTGGCTAAGGCTACGCCCAAGTTGTAATGAGCAATAGGGTTCTTTGGGTTTTTGCGAACAGCTTTGCGAGCTGCATCAAGGTCGGACTGTGCCCACGCTGATGAAGCCAGTGCAACAGCGACGCACAGAGATACAATACACCGATAAAAAGTGCTCATGTGCCGACTTTGAAATGTGTTAAACAAAGGCTAACATCTTGACGAAGTTTAAGGCAGCATGGTTTCAATGCTGCACAGGTAGAAAATCTGGTTTTCAACTGACGCCGAACAAAGTTATGCCTTCACGCCGAAAGTTTCTTCACGATACCTTGTTAGCTGGCACAGGACTGGCACTGCTTCAGCAGGAGGCGCTTGCAAAACTTGCCAAAGCAGTTGCAGCACTTCCTACGAACCGCTCACCAGAGCAAGTCGCCACCGATGAAGATTTTTGGACGACCGTTCAGCAAGCCTTTGCGGTGGATAGAAGCCTGATTAACCTGAACAATGGGGGAGTCTCGCCAGCACCACGAGTTGTAATGGACGCACTCAAACAGTATTTGGATTACTCAAATCTGGCGCCAGCCTACACAATGTGGCGACACTTAGAGCCTCGCATTGAGACTGTGCGTGAGGGTTTAGCGGAAATGTTTGGCTGCTCACCCGAAGAGGTTGCAATTACGCGTAACGCCAGTGAATCGCTGCAGACCTTGCAATTCGGGTTGGAGCTTCGCCGCGGCGATGAGGTGATTACGACTGTGCAAGACTACCCACGAATGATTACTACATGGCAGCAGCGTGTGCGCCGCGATGGCATTGTATTAAAGAAAGTGCGCTACCCTGTGCCACTAATAAATCCAAAGGATTTTGTGCGAGCGATTGAGGAGGCGATTACGCCCAAGACGCGCGTGATTCATGTCTCGCACATCGTGGTCTATACAGGGCAGATTTTACCAGTGGCGGAAATCTGTCAAATTGGCAAAGCACGTGGCATTGAAGTCATCGTCGACGGAGCACATTCCTTTGCGCACTTGCCCTTCAAGCACGCAGATTTAGGGTGTGACTATTTCGGTGCAAGCCTGCATAAGTGGCTATATGCGCCGATTGGCACAGGATTGCTCTACGTGCGCAAGGAAAAAATCAAGAATGTCTGGTCGCTGTTTGCAGCACCAGAATCCATGCAAAACGATATTCGCAAATTCGAAGAAATTGGCACTCACCCAGCAGCCAATCACAATGCGATTGCGGAAGCACTTGGCTTCAACGAAAACTTGGGGATTGCCCGCAAGGCAGCGCGTCTGAGATACTTGCAGCGACTTTGGATTGAACGCTTGCGAAAATTTGAGAATGTTAGGTTTCGTATCAATATCGATGACGAAAGTCAGTGGTGCGGTCTGGTTAATGTCCACATTGAAGGCACAGACCCGAGCAAGGTGCAAAGCTATCTTTTTGAAAAGCATCGCATCTACACTGTTGCGATTTTGCCTCTGCCCGATAGCCCGCCGATTAAAACACCTTTCTCCGACGACTTTACAGGCATTCGCATCACGCCAAATGTCTATACACGCCCATCGGAGATAGAGCGGTTTGCTGATGCGATGGAGAAAATCGCCAAAGGTGTTGTCAAGGAGGTCAAGGCATAAGGTCAGGCGCGCAGCTCACTGGATTCCTTTGCTGCGAGCAATTTTGCCAGTCCAAGATACATCCACGCATTTGACCAGCGCATATAAGGGATACGGTTGGTGAAGTATCGGTGTTTTTGATAGGCAAATGTGCCATCGGAGCGCTGCAAGTGCCTGCAAGTCCAGTTGGCGACGCCAAGTGCTTTTTCCCACTTGCCGAAGCGGATAAGCGTCAAAATAGACTGTGCAGCGGCAGTTGCATCAATCGGGTAGAGCTGCTGGTCGTAATACTTTGGTATGATGCCATCAGGTGCTTCTACAAAAAAATGTGACTCGTAGAACTGGAGCCCTTTTTGCAAAGCAGGCAAGAAAGCTTGCTCACCTGTGTGGCGAATCACCTCATCGAGGCAGTCGAGCACGTAGCCTGTGTGAAAGTTATCTGCCCAGATGCGCGCATCACCTTGCGAATAAGCCCAGCGACCGCTGGGAGCTTGGCATAAGAGCACAAATGCAGTGGTTTTCTTTGCAGCTTGAAGAAGGGTAAGCTCTTTGGTAACAGAATAGACTTGCGCCAGCAGGCGCGCCCCTTTCATCGTAGCGTTTAGAACAACTTGTCGGTCAAAGGGCGAGTATGAAAAGCAAAAGGTATCGCCGAACTCCGTACGCTGCAGGTCGTTTAGCACAAACAAGGTGGCACTGCGGCAAAGCTCAAATGCAGCTCGGTTGCCCGTGGCTTGGTAGTATTCAAAGAGTGCATTAGTAATGAAGCCTGTGGCTACAACAGTCGGCGTATAGGCAGGAATGCGACCGTAACGTGCTTCCCAGTCAAAGTCGTAACCCCAGCAGGCGCCGCTGTAGCCTTTTGACTGCAGACGCACCAACTCTTGGAGGCAAAATTCAGCTCGAGATGCATAAAATCCCCGTTGCTCAGGGAGTGCGGTAAGCAAGGTGGTATAGGCTTGCAAGCAAAGACCCAGCGTAACAGGATTATAACCCTTCGGAATGAAAAGAAGCGGGCGCAGATTGATGGGCAAACGCTTCAAGGTTTGCTGAGCAGCCCAGCGAATCCATTTTTGTCGCCTTAGGAAAGGCAGCTTGAAAAAGGGGGAGGTCAAGGCATCGTAGGGGTCGTAGCCACGATACGCTGCCTGATGAATGTGCTGCTCCAGCCGCCGCAGAGACTCTGACAAGCGGCTAAGCATTGCTGCCGTAGAGTTCTTTGCCGTAGGCTGCTGTGCCAGCTGACTTGGAGTGCTCATTAACTGACCTTTTGAAAGTAAAAACCGTTTGCTATATTCGCACAGTTTTTTGAAAATCGGTTGGGGGCTACTTTCTACTTCGTGCTGCGAAAGACAGTTGACACATCGGGTGCACGCGTTGCGATGACACAATCATAACATTTTCGCGCTTGTCTAAAAAACCAACCTGCAGAGAAGCGATGCCAAAGAACAAGTACTTCTACTACTCGGAAGAAGAGTGCCGCTTTGTAGAGGTCAAACGAAGTTATGCGGCGCTGCTAGGGCAGGCGCTGGTGGTGCTGAGCCTTGCCGTGTTGCTGACCGTCGGTTTTATGCACTTTTACGGGCATCAAATTGTGCGAGACACGCAGTATCGGCAGTTGGAAGCAGAAGTGGTGCAGCTCACGGCAAAACTGAATCGTGCAATGGCAACGCTTGAAAAACTGGCAGAAAGCGACAACTCTCTGCGCCGAGTAGTAAACCTACCGCTCATCAGCGTAGAAGAAAAGGCGCTGGGCGTGGGAGGCACGCGTGCTAAAATTGATGAGAATAACACAGCGGCAACCTTGATTGCTGTGTCAAGTCAGATGATTGACCGTTTGGCGCGCCAAGTGGAGTTGCAAAGTGAAAGCTATGCAGAAATTTTGCAGAAGTATGAGGAAAACAAGCGATTCTTTGCCTGCTTACCTGCCATCAAGCCAATTGATGGCACCCGCACTAGTCCTTTTGGGATGCGTTTTCACCCCATTTACCGCATTATGAAGTTCCATTCTGGTCAAGACTTCCATGCACCAATTGGCACGCCTGTCTATGCCACAGGCGATGGCGTGGTAGAAAGTGCGCAGTATAACGATGGCTATGGCAACTGCATTATTATTGACCACGGTTTTGGCTTGAAGACGCTTTATGCGCATCTTTCAAAATGCTTAGTAAAGCCCGGTCAAGCGGTTCGACGTGGGGAGAACATTGGGCTTTCAGGCAACACAGGGGTTTCAGACAGCCCACATCTGCACTACGAAGTCATTAAAGACGGGGTCAAAGTCAATCCACTTGCGTATATGCTTGATGAGATTTCACCGAGTGAATTTCTGGCTGCTGCAGATTCGAGCGCTGCAGCAAACCATTGAACGATTTAGCCCTGAGTTGTATTTTATTCTCCGAGTTTCAGCCCAAAGTATAGTTCTCAGCTAAACCCTTAAAATCTTTGTAGTGAATTATGTATTGGAATCTTGAACTTGCACGATACTTAGTTGATGCACCGTGGCCAGCAACCAAAGAGGAGCTGATTGACTACGCTAATCGCATCGGTGCTCCGCAAGAGGTGATTGATAACCTCAATGAGCTCGATGGCGAAGAACCCTATGAAAGCATTGAGGAAATCTGGCCCGATTTCCCGACCAATGAAGACTTCTACTACAACGATGACGACTCAGACAACTACTAATCCATAACTAAGAACGTTGCTGGCGTTTGTAGCTTTTCTACGAAAGCGTGGAAAAGGAGCACTGGCGATGGAGCTTGTGCTCCTTTTTTTGTTCGTGTGGTGGCATCGTCCGCAGGTGCTCTGGGCACAAGCAGCAGCGTCACCGCCACTGCGTCCCTACATTGACCGCGTGATTATTACAGGCAACACAGCCCTGAAGGAAAAGGAATTGATTGCCGAAATGCGGACGCGGGAGAATACCATCTATTTCTCCTTTTTTCGCCCTTGGGTAGGGCTGTATCAGTTCGGGAAAATTTTCCCGGATTCCTCGAGCCTGCGCAATTTTTTTCAACTCACGCTAGGCGAAGCGCCAGCTGAATTCGATTCACTGGTTTTTCAAGATGATTTGGCACGCCTAAAAGAACTCTATGCAGCAAACGGCTACCTCTCTGCGTTGGTTGAACCCAAGCTTACTTATCTGGACAATGGCGCCTCTGTTCGCATTGAGCTTCAGATTACCGAAGGAGAGCCAACGCGGATTCAATCTCTCAAGTATGTGGGGTTGGATGAGTTGGACGTCGCAACACAGCAAGAACTTAAGCAGGAATCCGTGCTGCAACTGGGAGCGGTCTATAACATTCGCGATATGTTGCGTGAGCGGTTGCGCATTGTGGCATTTCTGCAAGACCGTGGCTACGCCTTCATTTCTACCGACAGCATTCGCGCCGAAGTGCGACTGTCATCTGGCAATCGCCATGCAGATATCACTTTTTTCGTTCGCCTGCCTGAGAGGCTCTACTTTGGAGAAATCACGGCAGTAGTGCACAATCCTGTAAAGCCCGATACAGCCAGCGACCTTAGGCGCACGGTGTCAGACGGTATTCAAGTTGATGTCTACAGCGAGCAATACATTGAGCCGTATCTAATTCGCCGCTCCGTCGCATACCGACCGATGCAGCTATCCAGTCTTTCAGCCAAGCGTGAGACCATTCGGCAGCTGGGTTTGCTTGGCATCTTCGAGAGCGTCAGCATTCGTGATGACTCCGTGCGAGAGGGACGGCTTTACACCACCATTGATCTCCAGCTTTTGCCACGGCACCAGATTAAGCCCGAGTTACGCATTGATAACCGCAACAATGCACCGAACTTTTCGCCAGCGCTTAGCTACTTGAACCGAAATTTGTTTGGTGGTGCTGAATCTTTCACATTAGCGGTCTCAGGAGGCTTGCAGCCAAACTTGGGCGCGCGCACTCAGATTTTTGCAGGTGAGGAAATTGCCTTAGACCCTATCGTCTATAACTTCGACACGCGCATCGAGTACAGCGTGCCATATTTTTTTAGCCCACGCAACCGCTTAGTGGCCCTGCTGCAATATAGCAACCTGCAAGATGCACCGCGCCGCCAGCAATCGGTATTGTTTCGCTTCCGCAGCCAAATTTTCCCAAACGATTTCCAGCAAATTACCTTAGACTTTCTGGAAATAGAGTTCGTCGATATTCGACTGCCTAATTTAACCGAAGCGCAGCTCGAGGACTTGTTCAATCGTGGGGTGCCACGCACCTTTCCAAGAAATATCTCCAACCGAATTGATTTTTTCTTTTCCAACCTGCCTGAAGTGCGCCGCACCATAGATGCCAGATTCAACACGACCTTTGAAATCTCAGGGGCACTGCCGTATCTCTTTGGCGCAGGATTCGGTGAAGGCGAAGCCCAGATTTTGGGCTTGCGATACAATCAGTTTATGCGAATAAGCGTGCTGAGTAGCATTGGAATCCCTATCACTGGCAACAGCCAACTGGCATTCAAGGTGTTTGCGGGTTATCTGTTTCCATATGCCAAAAGCACTAGCACACCACTTGAACGCCGCTTTTATGCAGGCGGCCCAAACAGTCTACGTGGCTGGGGATTCAACTTGCTCGGGCCGGGCAATAACCCTGCAGACTCGGCGCTCGCTGTCTCTCGATTAGGCTCGGACATCAAACTCGAGTTTAGCCTCGAGCAGCGCTGGTCACTTTTCAGAACATTTGGCTATTCGTCAGGTATTGTGATATTCCTCGATGCAGGCAATATCTGGGCACGTCAGGGTGAAAATGCGTTGTCACTCTCCACTTTTCTCGAACAGGTAGCTCTTAACACAGGACTGGGATTGCGCTTTGGCACGCCAATTGGGCCACTCCGACTGGACTTTGCATATCGCATCTATGACCCATCACTGCCCCCTGCTGCACGCTGGCAAATTCAAAAGTGGCAATTAGGTAGTTTTCAGTTCAACTTTGGCATCGGTGAGGCGTTTTAGCCTATTTGCTGACGCAGAGTTTGCTGACGCAGAGTAAATGTTTCAGCTTGGTTGTAACTCTCCTCGAAACTTCATAGCTTACAGTTGCGAAAAAGTATTTCTATCCCCAGCTAAATCTGTCGCAATGAGTATGCTTGTGGCGTAACGAGGAAAGACAAAATATGCTTATTCTGGCACTCAAATCGGACGGCAAAAACATGCCGAAGTCTAAGTCATCAAAAAGCAAGACAGCCACAAAACGGACGAAAGGTCAGTCGGCATCGTCTGTGACCACAGCCCAGGCAGAGAAAAAAACAGGGACGCTGCCTGCTGAAGAAACAGGGCGGCAAGAGCAGTTTTCAGCAACGGCTTTGCTGACCCAAGAAGAACTTGCAGAGTTTGAGCGCATAGAAGCCTTCGCAGATGAGGAGCTAACGCTACCTAACACGGACGCACCGAAAGAACCAGTTAAGCTCACAAAGGCTGAAATTGAAAAGCAGCGCGACTTTCAGAGAGAAGCAATGGTGCATATTGACTCGCTCTACAACTTTGCGCTGAGAATGACAGGCGATCCTGAAGACGCTAATGACCTTGTGCAAGAGACTTATATGAAAGCGTATCGCTTTTTTGATTCGTTTGAGAAAGGAACGAACTGCAAAGCATGGCTGTTTCGTATTCTTAAGAACAGCTACATCAATAAGTATCGCAAAGAGTCCAAAGAGCCTGACAAGGTGGATTATGACGAGATTAAAGAGTTTTACCACACGGTCAAAGATAGCTCTTTGGATTCAAATGATATGCAAGAGAAGCTGTTTGGTAAGCTGCTCGATGATGAAGTGGCTCGTGCTCTGGATAGCCTGCCAGAAGATTTCAAAGAAGTGGTGCAGCTATGCGACATTGAGGGCTTCACTTACGAAGAGATTGCCAATATGGTCGATTGCCCAATCGGTACAGTCCGCTCAAGACTGCATCGAGGACGAAAGATTCTCCGAGAAAAATTATTGGAATACGCTAGGCAACATGGCTACAAGGTTAGCCCCGACGACCGCTCTGACGACTGGCCTGATGATTGACGGGTGCAAGACCTTCCAGCATAGTGGGTTGATGTGTGTGATGACACAAGGCGCTTTTTACAACCGCAAACCGCAGTAGTATCAATGGATTGCAAAGAAGCTTTGAGCTTGATGAGCGCCGTAGTCGATGGCGAACTGTCTGAGCCGAAGTTGTCCGAGTTTTACGAGCACATTCGTGAATGTCCTGCCTGTCGCGCAGAGTTTGAAGCAGAGAAAGCGACAAAAGCTTTTTTGAGAGCACGTCTGAAACGCGTAAAAGCTCCAAAAAGCTTGGTTGAGGCAATTAAGCGCCAGACGATTGGCAATCTGTCTCTGGGTCAAGCCTCACAGTTTTCTGCCATTTCACCCACAGATTATTCTCAACATTCAGCAATGTTCCCTGAATCACGATGGCAAAGGCTTCTATCAAGGCTGCCAAGCTGGCTATTTATTAACCCTGAGGTGAATCGTCGAGCAAATTCACTGTTTGCACTTGGCTTAGCGTTAAGTGTGCTGGCGATGCTCGTTTTTGCAGGCTTTGCACGCACAAATCCTGAGACGGGCTTATTTGACAGCGGCAAAGCAATAGTTGCCAGCGCTGCACCGAACCTGTGTGAAATGGTAAGCGTCTCGTTCAATCCAAAGCAAGATTTTGCAGACATTTACACCACTGAAGCGCAAGTGGCTGCTAATTATTTTGCAAGGGTAGCTGGAATTCACGCCGTGATTCCTGTGGTCAAGGGTTTCTCGCTCTCATCAGCACGCCTGACAGCATTTGGTGCCATCAATGCTTGCGAAGTATTCTTTCGTCGTGCAAAATCTACCGTAGCGATTTACTTTCTGAGTGAAAAAGATGTGCGTGGGCAGCTTTCTTTGCCTGAGAACATTTTGCACTACATCTCGGCTGATGGACGTAACTTTTACACCGTACGCAGCCCGCAAGGTCACCACATTGTGTTGTGGAAATGGGGTGAGGTGATTTACGCCGCAACCTCTGACGACACGCAGCTCAATCTCTCGCAACTGATTACCAATCCGAACTGGAATTGAGTGTTACGGTCAAGTTTCTTCGACTCAACCCGCGTGCAATTTTGCCGCATTATGCAACGGCACAGGCAGCGGGCTTAGATGTGTGTGCATGCCTTGAGACGTCTATCACGGTTGAGCCGCAAGCGACTGCACTAATCCCCACTGGTTTTGCAATTGAATTGCCAGAAGGTTATGAAGCTCAGTTGCGTCCGCGCAGCGGATTGGCGTTGCGATATGCGATCTCGCTAGCCAACTCACCAGCGACAATTGATGCAGATTATCGTGGCGAAGTAAAAGTTATTCTCATCAATCATGGCAAAGTGCCCTTTCAGGTGCAGCATGGCGACCGTATTGCACAGATGGTAATTGCCAAAGTAGAGCGCGCAAACTGCGTGGAAGTAAGTGCACTCTCTGAAACCGCACGAGGCACGGGAGGATTCGGTCATACGGGTCTCTCGACACATTCTTAGGTGCATCAGCAAAAAACGATGGGAAAAAGAAAGTAAGGCAATTCACTTTGTGCGCTCGACTGGCCCTAACGCATTATGTCTAACGCAACCAAATAACACAATGGCAGTGCTGCGCATACCGCTTCCCTTTCAGAAACGCATTGCGCTGGTAGCACACGATAACAAGAAGCAGGAACTACTGGATTGGGCTGATTTCAACCGTGAAGTATTGGCTCAGCATATTCTGTTCGCAACGGGCACAACAGGGCAGTTGCTCGAGACACACATCGGTCTAAGGGTGCAAAAACTGAAAAGCGGCCCTTTGGGCGGCGACCAGCAAATCGGGGCAAAAATTTCGGAAAATGAGATTGATATGCTGCTTTTCTTTTGGGACCCGCTGGAGCCACAACCACATGACCCAGATGTGAAAGCGCTGCTGAGAATTGCGGTGGTGTGGAACATTCCTATTGCTTGCAATCGCGCTACAGCGGATTTTTTGATTGCTTCGCCGCTGATGACGTCTTCGTATGAGAGACTGGTGCCTGACTTTGAAGATTATCTCAGCCGTCTTCACAAATCATAGCATAAGAAGTAAGTTGAGAACAGCAAACACTAAAAGTTTGTTACGACTGAAAATTGCGCTATCTTGTTATCAGTAATCTCAAAAAACTTCAACTTTTATGCACGCCACACAATCAAAGCCACAATACAATTGGATGAACATTACATTCATTGTTGGCACAACGGCTGCAGCTTTGTTCGGAACAGCCTACTGGCTATGGAGCGGACGCTTTAATTGGGCGACTGTTGGACTAACCGCATTTTACTTTCTTGCTACAGGACTTGCGATTACAGCGGGGTATCACCGTCTTTTCTCACATCGAAGTTATGAAGCAGCTGCACCCGTCAAGTGGTTTTTTGTCTTCTTCGGCGCAGCTGCGTTTCAAGGCACCGTGATTGACTGGAGCTATGACCATCGCATTCATCACCGCTACGAGGATACAGAGCGCGACCCTTATGGTATTCAGAAGGGATTTTGGTTTGCTCATGTAGGCTGGCTGTTTACAAAGACATGGAACGCTGATGAAAGCAAGGTCAAAGACCTCTGGGCAGAGCCACTGCTGCGTTTTCAGCATCATTATTACATTCCTATTGCAACGCTGATGTGCTTTGTGTTGCCGATGGGATTGGGAGCACTATGGGGTGATGCATTCGGCGGCCTGTTCGTTGCAGGGGCATTCCGTCTGGTCGTCAATCATCACTTTACTTGGTTGATCAATTCACTGTGCCACTACGCAGGCTCGCGTCCTTACTCAGATAGCATTACGGCAAGAGACAACTGGTTCACTGCGCTTTTTACATACGGAGAGGGATACCACAACTTCCATCACACTTTTCCAAGCGACTACCGCAACGGTGTGCGCTGGTTTGACTACGACCCAACAAAGTGGCTGATTGGTCTCTTATCTCAGGTTGGACTGGCTTGGAACCTGCGTCGCGTAAGTCCAGAGAGGATTTTAGAGCGACGCGTGGCGCTGCAAGAGAAATACCTCATAGAACGACTAAGCCGCCGCGCACCAGCGGCAACTTCATGGGCTACACAGATGATTGCGACCGCTAAAGCACACCTTAATACGGCAGCAGGACAGCTGTCGCACCTACGAGAGCACTACCAAAGCCTGAAGGCACAGAAAGGCGAAGAGTTTGCTCATCAGCTCGAGGAAGCCAAGCGGAAACTCAAGCAGGCACAACTGGAGTTTAGGCGCAGCGTGGCAATGTGGCAAACCATGGCGCGAGGCTTAGCTAAACTGGCCTAGTTATTCCACTACAAAACGTGGTGAAGCGAGGCAACATCGCGTTGCTTTGCGCTGCGCTTTTTATTTCTCTCTGCGAACGGAAGTTACTGAATGCCTTATGAAGGTTACAGGAGACGAAAGTGTATAGCCTAGTTTTTGACCGCAAGTGAGGCTCTAAGAGAGGGAGCAGAGCTTGCACAAGCAAATTATAAATCACAACTGCAGCCATGCTCGAGGATCTTCAGCTCATCTCTGAGGCAATTGGACATACTGCTATCGGCGCCAGTGTTGATGGGTGGGGAGTGCCGCAGTTAGGGCGCGTGGTGATTTTGGATATCCTACCAGAGCGTCAAGAGGTTCTCTTCTATGATGCTGACCAGACAGGTCTGCTGGAGAATACGCTCCACAACCCCAAGATGAGCTTATCTATCACAAATGTGAGAACGTTCAATGGCAGGCAAGTAAAGGGTTTAGTGACGCTGTCAGAGGGCGTGATGCCTATAACGGCAGCAGGCAAGCTGCGATACGCTGAAGCAATTCGGAAAGGCGTGCGACATTTTGCCACGATGCGCATTGCTGAGATTTACGATGTGATTCAAAAAGACAAGCATTTGCGCGAGCCAGATTGGAAAGGTAAGGCTTTTTCGGAGTATGACCATCTGCGCATAGAGTATCCGCTCTTTTCTCCTACTGCCTTAGAGCCACAAAGCTATCCACAATTTCAGCGACAATTTGCGCCGTTCTTTACCACCCTCTTTGCGCAGCGATATCCAGGCTATGTTGGCACAGTCGAACTGAGAGGCGCACCAAACATCAGCCCGCGTTTCATTATCGCAGCACAAGAAAACTTTCTGCTCTGGGGTGATCGATTCAAGAACAAAACTTTCTTCAATTTTTCTCGCCCAAGCCCCATCACGGTCTTTGCACCAAATCCTGAGACAGGTGAGGCTTTCTTATTCAAAGGCTGGGCACGATTTCACTTTTTTGGCAAAACAGTGGTGATGGTGAACGAAGCATGGCATCAAATTGGCTTTAAAGACCCCATGCAAGCTGTGCACTTCTACCCCGAAGAGATTGAGCGGATTTTACCACAGCAAAACATGCAGCGCTACTACGAAGCACGTCCGCGCGAAAAATGGCTGCCTCCGCCTGTTCTGACCGAGCAGCGCCGTGTTCAGAGTGGCTCTGCCGAAGTGGAAAAAGGAATCACAGCAAACAAGCTTGAGGCTCTGCCACGACCAACAATTGGCGTTGCTGGTGATAGGATGCCTCGTACAGACACGCGTCTCAGGGCAATTATGCTCTCTGATGAGCCGTTAGCATTGGAACTGGTTGCGCCGTTGAAGCCAGATATTGATGTGTCTATTGTGCCGCTTGAGCGCTACGACCGCAGTTACCTTGTCAAGACCGATGTGGTAATGGCGGTATTTGGTAACCGTGCAACCGAAGTGGATTTGTTCTACCTGCGTTGCCTGCTGGATGCGGCAGCATTTTATAGCGAAACCAGCGGAGAGCATGCCGCCGTGCGCTTCATTGTTTTCATCGCCGCATTTGAAAAATCACCTTCGCTGAAGGCGATGATGAACGCGCTGGAAATTTATGTCAAGATGCTCAATCAAGTCGGTAAAACGAAAGTGGAACTCATGTTTATTTGGCTTCCAGCACACCTCGATGCTAAAGCCCTCAAAGCCGATGTGCGCCAGCGTGTGTCAAGCTTGCTGTTTGCAAGTGAGTTTGGCGAACTCAATTACCTCAGATTGCATGATACCATAGACTCTTAGGCGGAGCAAGAATTGCGCTCAAAACACGCTTAGAGTAAAAAACAGCTGCATGCACAAAGAGCAGCGATTCACCCACATGCAGAGCACGACTATTGTATGCAGTGCTTGCTTACTTCAATGGAGCGTCCCGCTTAGGCTTCAACAAAAATGCTCTCACAATTTTTCAAAATGTCCGCCACTTTTGCTGTGGCGCGCTACTACCTTTGACCACATTTCAAAGCATATCAGGTTGATTGCTGCGGCTAACCTGTAATGTGCACAGATGCTGAACGATACGGTTGCACAAGCGTAGGTCTGCCTTTGCATTTATTGCGTCTCTCGCTGCGACCCAGACGGCAACGCCAAATCACAAGTTGTCTCAACAAGTGTCGCTTACCCGCAAGCGCTTGCTATTGCGCCAAAGTTCATCAACAAATATGAACTTCAAGATCAAATCACGCTGCGCTGTGCTGCAAAGAGCACTCAAAGCTTTGGCATTCATGCGTTTCGACGTGCAGGTGATGGCGCATTCGAACCGATAAATGCTGCCTATACGATTGAGCGCGTATCTGCAAGATGGGACAGCCTTATCATCACACTGATGGACTCAATGGTTGCACAGTCCAAGTATTACCAATACTTCATTGTGCCGAAGGATGACTACGGCAACACGGGCGCACCCTCCGACACCGTGTTTGCCACCACTTTTGACTGTCGCCAGATTCCCTTGCCTGACAACCTGCGCGCGCTGAACGCACCCAGCGTTGCAGGCTTGCCACTCTCGTGGCGAATGATAAGCATGACCAATGTCGTGAGCGTGGACATTCTTCGCAGCACTGATTCCGAAAAAGGCTTTGAGCGCACTCCAACCGTGCTGCCCACGCAAACCACCTACCTTGACGAAAGCGCCGAACCGATGCAGCGCTATTTCTACCTCTTGGTGATAACTGGTCCGTTTGGTGAGCGTTCTCAGCCCAGTGCGATGGCGTTTGGTATTTACGAAAACCCACTGCCACCAATGCCGCCACGTCTGGTAAAAGCAGAAGGCATCAAAAATGGCGTGCAGCTTAGCATTGAAACGAGCGACCCGACCATCATCGGCTACCGCATCTATCGCAATGCACGCTACGGCGACTCACTTCGGCTCATCTCTGGACTAGTGCCACTTGCAAAGATTGAAGAGACCGTGTTTATAGATTCCGCTTTGGTTCTAAGCGGACGGCAGTCTTACGGCTATGCCGTGCGCGCCGAAAGCAAGAGCCACGTGCTCAGCAATTTTTCTGACACACTTTACGCACGCCCAGCAATTGCCTTCGACTTACCAACGCCGATGGGACTGTCTGCCACGCAACCCAACGGCAAGTTTCAAAAGACCGTGAGTCTATTCTGGCTGGAGCTGACGCCTACGACGATGCGATTTCAGGCTACCGTGTCTATTGACGCAAAGTGATGCCGAAAGGAAAGACAGACTTCAAGCCACTTTTTGATTCGCTGCTTTCGGCGGAGCAAAATTACCTCATTGATACAACACTCTCGAAGTTTGGCGTCTATGAATACGCTGTGCAGGCGCTTGGCAGATTTGAGTCAAAGAGCGCAATGAGTGAGCCTGTGCGCATAGAGTACAAGAAACTGCCGCTTGTGCCGCCCGCAGATGTGCGCGCCACCGCCACAGCGGAAGGCGTGAAAATTACATGGGGCGAGACGATGCAAGAGCGACTGTCGGGCTACAAACTCTATCACTATGAGCGTGGCAAAATACCCGCCATGTTAGCCACACTGAAGCCCAATCAGCGAGAATTTCTGGACAAGTCTGCAAAAAAAGCACACTGTATTTTTACTTTGTTACCAGTGTGGAAAAAGACGGCGAAAAGCACGCCGAGTGAAGGAGTAAGCTTGCGTCCGTAATATCAGCACTAAAAGACGCTGGTTAGCCAGAAAGAGTTGCAAGGCAGTGCTTCTTTTGGAAGAAAACGCGCAAAAGAGCGTATATTCGCAAAACACCGAAAGCTGAAAAATTTGCAGCGAGCGGTGCAAGAAAAGGGGCTGCAAATGCATCAGCGGTGAGAATCCCTAATACCTGCCGTGCGATACAACAGTTTCCGCTGGATACTGCTGCTCTGCTTAGCCATGAATGCGGCGCTGCTGAAGGCGCAAAGCAGCGTGGACAACACGCTCAGTATCTCTTTGGGTGGTGCAGGGTCTGCATACTTGGGCGCCATTCCGGGAATGGAGTTAAATCCAGCGCGTTTAGCCGCCTTTGAATATCACCCACGTCGGTTCAGCTTCTCTATTCTGCCGATTGGGCTATCGGTGCAAAACAATGCCTTCAACATTGAAAGCTACAACCGCTTTTTGGGACGGCAGAGCCGCAATGTGCCAGAGACACGCACGACCACGTTTTGGACAGCACAAGACAAAGAAGCAATTCTGGAGCAGGTGCCAGATATGTGGCGACTGAATGTAGGCGCAAACATTCAGCTCTTTGGCATAGCGCTCAATATCTCCGACAACATTGGCGCAGTCGGCTTCTCCGTCCGAGACTATGCTGGCACGCGGCTTGCAATCAACAAATCTTACTTAGACCTTGCGCTGAATGGCAATGCGAACTTGCTGGGACAGACGATTGAATCACGCGGAACTAACCTGAGGGGCTGGTGGCATCGAGAGTTTGCGCTTATCTACGCACGAGAGTTTCGCTTGCCCGAGTCTATTCGATTTCAAAACTTCTATGCAGGACTGGCCTTGAAATATGTGCAAGTCTTTGCGTTTGCGCATCTGGATAACCAGTCTACCATCTTTACCTCGCGCACGGGCGATAGCTTGGCAATGCGGCTAAGTTACCAGTGGACGGCTGCTGTGCCAGAGAGAATCCCAGTGATTCTATCACCTGAGGCACTGGGGAGTGGATTCGGCGTGGATGTGGGCATTTCTGCAGAAGTTTATCGCGGTTTGACAATTGGACTAAGCTTGAATAACATCGGTGGTCTGTCGTTCTCTGGCAGTCAGGTGCAGCAGCGACTAGCGGATACGACTGTTCGTTTTACAGGCTTTACAGATCCATTTGATGACCAGAAAACCCAGCGTGAGATTGATAGTCTCCGCAAAGCAATTGAGCACGTTCGTCCAAGTCAAGCACCATTCGGCTTTGCATTGCCTACCGTCCTCCGCTTAGGCACCGCATTTGACCTAAGGAAATACAGCGACCTGCCGCTAACGCTAATGCTCGACTGGGTGCAAGGCGTAAATACGAACTTTGGCAATACCACTATGCCACTGGTGGCATTTGGCGTAGAGTGGCGTGCCGTGCCAACCCTCCCTATTCGAGCAGGATTGCGCATCGGGGGTAATGAATTGCCAGCCTTAGCGTTTGGCATCTCATTTGACACACCAGAAGCAGCATTTGACCTTGCAACGCGAGATGTGTTGGGATTTTTTTCGCCAAGTGCAGCAAAGCAGTTCTCTGTAAGTGTCGGAATGCGCTTCCGTCTCTTTAAGCCGAGTGAGGCTTTGCCACCTGAGCAATGCTATGCACCAGTGGTGGCATACCATCCCTTGCCAGTGGTGGAGGCAGTGGTAGGGCGCAATCGAATTGAGTACGGTGATTCTACATTGCTGGTCTGGACAACCTTAGATGCAGATTCCGTATTCATTGAGCCAGAATTGGGTAAAGTGGCGGTCAAGGGGGCTCGGACCATAAGGCCAAGTGCCACCACCACCTACCTCATTCGTGCCAAAAATCGCTATGGTGAGTTGATAGGAGCGGCTCACGTCAGAGTTGAACCAAAGCCCAAAGTTGAGCCACCTCCCAAGCCTGTGCCGCTTGCAAAAGTTGGCGATAAGCTGGCAGTGCGCATCAATTTTGCACTGAACAAGTATCAAATCCCAAAAAACGAACAATTTAAGCTCGATACACTGGTAGCGCTCTTGCAGACCAAAGAGCGAGAGAAGTTTGTCGTAGAAATTTCAGGACACACAGATAACACAGGTAAAGGCAAGCTAAAGCCCAAAGGCTCAAAAGAATCTATGGAGCAGTTTGAAAAGCGGCGTTTGCAGTTTGAGAAAGCTCGTAAGCAATATAATCTTGCCCTGTCGCTAAGGCGTGCGCAATCGGTGCGGGATTACTTAGTCGGGAAGGGAATTGATGCGCGGCGTATCACCGTGCGCGGCGCAGGTGAGGAAGAACCGATTGCCAGTAACGACACCGAAGAAGGACGCGCTCAAAACCGCCGAATGGAAGCTAAAATTATCAGCGAACTCTCTGAGCCACTCTTGCCGCAGAAAGATGTATTGCGCAAAAAAACGCGCAAGAAAGTGGCTGACAATGTAATTAGGAGGTAATCACCATCGAAAGCACATTTGAGGACAGCGCTTGGCACTCTCTGAGCAGCGTTGGGGTGATGTGTGCCTTCACGAAGGGGAGAACAAAATGGTAAGCAAATGCAGAGGATGAGGTTTTGAACACTTTTGAAGTAAGACGAATTTGAAAAAAAAGAGAAAGATTGCTATCTTCGGCGCAAGGCTGTTACTATCCGTGTTCCGTATGTGGAGTGGGAAAATCCCACTTTTTTTGTTCTCATAAAGCAAAAAGACGGCTTGTGACGACAGTGTCTCGCATTGAGCGAGCAAAAGAGTGGGTTGTAGAACAACTGCAGCGTTTCTCGGACGCAGCAGGCGCGCACGTTGCGCCACAGAAGGAAGTCTATCTAGTCGAATTTGTGATGCGTAACGTGAATGGGCGCGACATTGTAGAAATCTATGCAGATACCGATGCGGGTATCACCATTGAAGAGTGCGCCCAGCTCACGCGCCAAATCTTAGAGGAAATTGAGCGGAGTGCGGAGGCGCAGGAAATTTTCGGTGAAAATTTTCGCTTGGAAATTTCTTCGCCGGGAGTGTCTCGTCCGCTGAGCTTGTTGCGTCAGTATCGAAAAAATATTGGTCGACGCCTACAGGTGCGATACGCATCAGCCGATGCAAGCGTGCAGACCGTAACGGGCACACTGCTGGCAGTTCGAGAAACAGAACACAGTGGAGCGGAGATAGTGCTTGACATAGCCCAAAGAGCAAAACGAGCCGCAAAAAGCAAGGATACGGGAACAACAGCCGAAGCAAAGCAAACCATTCACATACCGCTTTGCCAAATTCGTGAAGCGGTCGTGCAAGTTGAATTGTAGGACTATTTTTCACTTGAACCATCTACGATTATGCCAAAGCGCAAAACAGAGCCGACTTTAGAAGATAAGAAGACGCTGATTAAGTCCGCTTTCAGCTCAATTGAAGAATCTGAAAAGCTCCGCGACCGAAAAGCGTCAGATAGCAGTATGAAGCAGGATATTGCGGACTTGCTCAAAGAGGTCATCCAGAAGCAACTCCGCAAGGACTACGACCCAGAGGTGAATGCACGTGTTATCGTCAATCCTGAGCGCGGCGATTTTGAAGTCTATATTATGAAAGAGGTGGTGCAGGAAGTCGATATCCCTACAATTCAAATTAGCTATGAGGAAGCGCGTAAAATTGATGACTCAATTGAGCTGGGTGATACCTTCGAGGAAGGTCCAATTGACTTAGAAAAATATCTCTCACGCAAGTCTATTCAGATTATCAAGCAAGCGGTTCAAAAGAAAATGCGCGATGCCGAGCGCGATGCAATCTACGAGGAGTGTCGTGAGAAGGTCGGTGAGATTGTCTCGGCAGAAGTCTATCAAATTCGTCCGAAGGAAATCATTTTCACCTACAACACATCCAAGAATCAGAAGGTGGATTTGATTTTGCCGATAAGCGAAAAAATGCCGAAAGACAATCCACGCAAGACCCCACGAATGAAACTGTATGTCAAAAAAGTCGAGCGGGAGAAAGTGCGCATTCGACAACCAGACGGCACAGAGATTGAAAAAGAGCGCGAAGATGGACCAATTCGCGTGATTGTCTCGCGCACTGACGACAACTTTCTGCGCAAGCTTTTCGAAGCTGAAGTGCCTGAGATTGCAGAAGGGTTAATTATTATCAAAGGCATTGCACGAGTGCCGGGCGAGCGTGCTAAGGTAGCAGTCGAGTCTACCAGCAGCCGCATTGACCCAGTAGGGGCTTGTGTCGGACATCGTGGCAAACGTATTCAAAACATCGTCAAAGAACTTGGTAACGAGAATATTGATGTAATCAGCTACAGTGATGAGCCACAAATTTACATTGCACGTGCTTTGCAGCCCGCCAAAATTGACCCAATGAGCATTTTTGCGGACTACAAAAACAAAAAAGCACGCGTTACGCTCAAACCCGACCAAATCAAATATGCAATTGGTAAAAACGGCAACAATATACATCTTGCAGAAAAGCTAACAGGCTTTGAGATTGAGATTTATAGAGAGCTGGATAAAAACTTGCAAGACTCTGACGACATTGACATCATCGCGTTCCGCGAGGAGTTTGGAGATGATATGATCTATCAGCTCTTAGACAGTGGCTTAGATACAGCTCGTAAGGCACTGGAAGCAGGAGTTGATGGAATCGAGCGCGCCCTGATTCTTTCTCCAAAACGGGAAGACTCCTTCTTCGACAGCAAGCGAAATAAGGCTCAAACACGCGTAATGAGCGAGGAAGAGCGAAAGTATTGGCGTCGCATCGCGGAAAATATCTACAAAACACTTCAAGAAGAGTTTGAACATGAGGCTGGAGATGTGCCGCATCATAACCAGCCGACAACCGAACAAAGTCAGCAAGACGCTGAGACGGAGTCGGCAAGTGCGGCACTCACCGAATCCTCTACCCAATCTGAAACGAAGGACTAGTCTTAATAAAACCTAATTTTCACTTGCGGAAAGGAAGGACGACAAGATGAGCGAAGACAATAAGACGGTTGAAGAAAAGAAGTATAAAGTCGCTGACATTGCTGAGGAACTGGCGATTTCTGCCCAAGACCTAATTGCGTTCTTGGGGCAGAACGGCATCAAAGTGGCCTCTGCATCTACAAAGGTCGGAGAAAGTGCGCGGGCGCTCATCTTGGAGCACTTTAGCGACGCTAAAAAACAAAGCGATGCGAACCGCAAACTCAAGGCAGAAAAGGAAAAGAAGAAGAAAGCCTTAGAGGCAAGGGTTGAGACGCCGATAAAAGAAAGCAGGCCAAGGGTTGCAGTAGCAAAGCCCAAGCCTGAACCAGCACCACCACCTGCACCTGAGCCACCGCGCGAAATACCTGCCCCGACGACAGCAAGTGAGCCTGTCCCAGAAATCGCACCCGAACCAGCTGTAGCAGCCGCAGCAGACAAAGTAGCTGAAGCAGTGTCGGAAAAAGCTGTAACGGAGACTGTTGCAGATGAAACTGCGGCTCAAAGTGTGGTACAAGCGGAGCTAGCAATTGTGGCTACTCCAGTCAATGGAGAAGCAGCTTACCAAGTAACGCAAGAGACAAAGAGCGAGCCTGTAGCTACAACGCCCAGCGAGACAACGGCGACACCAGCAGCGCAGCTTGAAGAAAAGCCTCAACCGAAAGAGCAAGACGCAAGTGAAAACTTGCCTGCGGAGACCATAATACCCACAGCCGATGTGGCTCAGGTGGAGGCAAGCGAGCCAACACGTGCGTCTGAGCAATCAAGTGAAGAGCCCGTTGCAGTAGCGACAGCGCTAACAGGGAGCCTAAGCGAAGAGCTGGTGCAGAAAACAGAACCTGACACGCGAACCGAGCTGCAACGCGAAATTGAGCGTCAGCAAGCGGAAATTGCAAGTAAATTTGCCGTAGCTGAAAATGTAGGGGGCTTGCGTGTCTTAGGCGAAATTGACCTCTTCAAAAAGAAGAAAAAGAAGGAGAAGAAGAAACGCTTTGGTGAGCAAGCGCGTGACCTGCGTGAGCAATCTAAGCTGACAGAAAGCACAACGCCAAAGGCAGCACCAGTGCCAAGCTCTGCACCAAAAGCGCAGCCAGCGCCAAAGCCAATTGAGGCGAAAAAAACTCAGCCGCCACCACCTGTGCCGCCACGTCAGCAGGAAGTCTACTCGACAGAGCCACCTGCTAAGCCCTCCAAGAAGGAAGCAGTAGCCGATGCGGAAGAAAAACTGGAAGGGCGCGGTAAAAAACGCCATAAGCGCCATGAGATTGATGAGAAAATCATTGAGCGCAACATTCGTGAAACAATGCTAGGCGAAGTCGGTGAGGTAGCATCGCGTCAGAAATTCCGCAAACAGCGCCGTCGTGAGCGGGAGGAGAAAATGGAACTCGAGGCGGCACAACGGGCTGCGGAAGACAAAATTGTCAAAGTGACCGAGTTTGCCACAACACACGAATTTGCTGACCTGCTAGGCGTAACCCCCAAAGAAGTGATTGAAAAGTGTTTCCGAATGGGCAAGCTCATTACCATCAACCAGCGTCTCGATCGGGAAACAATGGAACTGCTTGCACTGGAATTCGGACGCGAGATTCAATTTATTTCTGATGTCGAAGCTACGCAGGCGCAGACCGAAGAAGACAGACCCGAAGACCTGGCTAAGCGTCCGCCAGTGGTAACAATTATGGGTCATGTCGATCATGGCAAGACCTCGCTGCTCGACTACATTCGCCAGAGCAATATAGTGGCCGGCGAAGCAGGCGGTATCACCCAGCACATCGGCGCATATGAGGTAACGCTTGAAAACGGCGAAAAGATTACCTTCTTAGACACGCCCGGACACGAAGCCTTCACAGCAATGCGCGCACGTGGAGTGCAAGTAACAGATATTGTCATTTTGGTTGTGGCGGCTGACGACAATGTGATGCCGCAGACGGTTGAAGCAATTAACCATGCCAAAGCTGCTGGCGTCCCGATTGTGGTGGCGATTAACAAAATCGATAAGCCTGAGGCTAATCCTGATAAGATTCGTGCGCAGCTTGCAGAAAACGGTGTAGTAGTCGAAGAATGGGGCGGCGAAGTGCAGTGCCAAGAAATTTCTGCCAAGAAGGGAATCGGTGTGCGCCAACTTCTGGATAAGGTATTGGCACAAGCCGATCTGATGAATCTGAAAGCAAACTACAATCCTAATCGATTGGCGAAAGGGGTCGTCATTGAAGCAGAGTTAGATAAAGGCAAAGGAGCTGTAGCAACCGTGCTAGTTCAGACCGGTTTGCTAAGGGTCGGTGCCCCGTTTGTGGCAGGGTTAGTCTATGGGCGTGTGCGTGCGATGTTAGATGAGCGTGGACGACGTGTCGAGGAAGCTCATCCTTCTCAACCCGTGCGCGTGCTAGGCTTTGAAGGCTTACCAGAGGCAGGTGATGTCTTCAATGTCATGCCTTCTGACCGTGAAGCGCGCGAAATTGCCACACGCCGTCAGCTCATTCGTCGTGAACAGCTACTGCGTCAAGCGACACGTGTCAAGCTCAACGAAATTTCTAAGCAAGCGCAGAGCGGACAAGTCAAAACGCTGCGCATTGTGCTCAAGGCTGACACGGGCGGCTCCATTGAAGCGCTATCAGATGGCTTGATGAAAATTCAGACCAATGAAGTCAATGTGGAAATTATCCACAAAGGCGTAGGTCAAATCACAGAGAGCGATGTGTTGTTAGCCGCTGCGTCCGATGCGATTATTATCGGCTTCCGAGTGCGCCCGAACCTGAATGCAAAACGCTTGGCAGAGCAGGAAAATATTGACATTCGTTTCTACAGCGTCATCTATCATGCGCTCGAAGAAGTCAAAGATGCACTTGAAGGAATGCTGTCGCCAGAAGTGTCTGAAAAGTTGGTGGGTATGGCTGAAGTGCGGGAAGTCTTCCGCATCTCCAAAGTAGGCAATGTGGCAGGGTGTTATGTGCTGGAAGGCAAAATTCGCCGTGATGCACGGGTCAGACTGCTGCGCGATGGCGTGCAAATCTACGAAGGTGAGCTATCCTCGCTCAAACGCTTCAAAGACGATGTCAAGGAGGTCGAGACAGGCTTCGAGTGCGGTCTGACACTTTCAGGCTACGACGACATCAAAGTCGGCGACGTGATAGAGATCTTTGAAACCGTCGAAACCAAACGCAAGTTGACGGTAGAGTAAGAACGCGGTAAGACAGGGGCAATCCTTGCCAACGTTTCCCGAATAAGGAGTTTCCACTATGTCAGTCCGAACAGAGCGAGTGGCTGAGCTGCTTCAGCGAGAACTAAGCGATATCTTTCAGAAAGAACTGCCACGCAACGGCGCCCTGACAACGATTCAAGGCGTGAAAGTTTCACCCGACCTGAGTATTGCACACATCTACCTCTCGGTTTTAGGCAGCAAAGAGATGGCGCAGTCCGTGCTGGCTCACATCCGTAAGGAGAAGGGCTTTTTCCGCAAGGAGCTATCTATGCGTATCCGCAACCAGTTTCGGCGTATGCCTGAGCTGGAATTTCACATTGATGATACCCCTGAACGGGCAGCGCGCTTGGAAATGCTCATTCGTGAGGCGAATCAAAACTCTTCTGGCAGCTCGACGATGTAGGCGTAGTAATGCGTGCAGTTCAATCTTCAACATACCTGCCTGAGTGCGAAAGCCGCTTGCTGCTGGTTGATAAGCCCCTCAACTGGACATCCTTTGATGTAGTAGCGAAAGTGCGTAATGCTTATACCCGTGCAGGGTATCGCTGCAAAGTAGGGCACAGCGGCACACTCGACCCAAAAGCTACAGGACTGCTGATTCTTGCCACAGGCAAAGCCACAAAGCAGCTACCGCAACTGGAGACCTTAGACAAAACCTACTCAGGCACTATCAAATTAGGGGCAAAAACCCTTAGCTACGACAGTGAAACAGAGGAGTATGACCACAGACCGCTCTCTGACCTGTCGCCAGAGTGCATTCTGCAAACGGCTCGGCGTTTCACGGGCAAGATGCAGCAAAAACCACCAATGTATTCAGCGGTCTGGCATAATGGCAAGCGGCTCTATGAGCTTGCACGAGCAGGAGAGATAATTGAAGAGCGTCCAAGCCGAGAAATTGAAGTGTATGAATTTGAAGTTATTGAAATTGCCTTACCACTGGTGTTCTTCCGCTGCCGAGTGTCGAAGGGCACTTATATTCGAGCGCTGGCAAATGATTTTGGGAATGCGTTGGGTGTCGGAGGGTATTTGGTTGCGCTGCGTCGTGAACGCATAGGCAGGTTTGAGGTGTCGCAGGCCCAGACCATTGAGCAAATTTTGGCAGATATTGCGCCGCGCGCACAGTCCGCAGAATCTCAGGAAAGACAACTGTAAGATGCAAATCCTACATTACCGACATCGTCAGCTTTTGACTGAACAAGGAGAAGTGTTGCCACCCCTTGCGGCGCGTTCATCGGCGATTACCATCGGTGCATTTGATGGCGTGCATTTGGGGCATCGACACTTGCTGGGGCGATTGCTGGGACGCGCTAAGTCCGAAGGACTGCGTTCAGTGGTCATTACATTTGAGCCACACCCACGCACCATAGTGGCAAAGCCAGAGTCAAAGCCATTGCGCTTGCTAAGCACACCAGAAGAAAAAATTGCCTTGCTCTCTACGCTGGAGATTGATACACTAATCGTTGTGGAGTTCACCAAAGCTTTCTCTGAACTGTCGCCAGAAGCGTTTGTTGAAGAAATTCTGCTGCGCGAGTTTGGGCTGTCTGCCATGGTGATTGGTTACGACCACGGCTTTGGCAAAGACCGAAAGGGCACAATGCAAACACTGCTGCAGCTATCGCAACAACACGGCTTTACGATGGAGGTAGTAGAGGAATTTTCTTTGGACGGGCGACATATTTCCAGCTCCCAAATTCGGGCATTAGTAGCCGCAGGGCAGCTGAGTGAGGCAAATTTGCTACTGGGCAGCCCATATCGTTTAACTGGCAAGGTTGTGCACGGTGAACGGCGCGGACGTCTGATTGGTTTTCCAACAGCGAACTTGGAGATAAGTCATCCGATAAAGCTCATTCCGCATATCGGCGTCTATGCAGCAGATGTCAGTCTGGCGACAGGGCGATATCGCGCAATGGTCAACATCGGTTACCGCCCAACTGTCTCTAACTTGCCACGCCTGCAAATTGAGGCGCACATTTTGAATTTCAGTGGCGACCTCTATGGCGCTACACTCACGCTGGAACTGCTGCAGCGCCTGCGCGATGAACAGAAATTCCCCAGCCTTGAAGCCCTAAAAGCGCAGCTCGAGGAAGATAAGCGGCTCATAGAAGCGGTGCCCTCCTTTGCTGCAACCGTGATGATGAGCTAAAGATGGAACGGTTATGCGTATTATTTTTCGGTGAGTAAGATGTGCCGAAGTAACGCTGAGGGGCTTCTCTGAAAGGGTCAAGAGGGTCGCAACTTGTAAGTTCGCATTGGAAAGCATATATTCCTTTCTACTTTTTGAGAGCGACTTCGTCAACCTCAAAACAAGCCCCGATGATGGTACCACTCACCAATCCGCACTTTAATGAAGAAATGCATCACAAGACCGATGGCGAGCTGTTGCAAATCGTTGCCGAGAGAAGTCCGAGGTCTGAGCACGCATTTGCCGCATTTTACAATCGCTATATCGAGTATGTGTTCTTTATATGCAAGCGAAAATATGGCACACAGCTTTGCGAGGACGAGATATGTGACCTTGTGCAAGAGACATTCGTGCGAGTCTTTGAGCGAGCTGACACTTTCTGTGAAGAGGCAAAGCTTGCAGAAGATGAGCGACGCAGACGCACACAAGGCTGGCTGCAACGCATTATGGCAAACATTTTTATAGACCGCAAGCGCCGTAACCAGAGCATTGTAACGCAGCCGCTGCCAGAAGGCGCAGAAAATCTGTTCATCGCGGCAGAAGATTCTGGCGAAGAGACACAGCTGTCAAAGAAAATGCAACTGGTGCAGCAAGCTATAGCCAGCTTGCCAGAGCGAGACCAAGATATTGTGCGCACAATCTACCAGTGGTATGAACCAAGCAAAAAGCTGCCATCGACGGTAATTGCGGAGTTGGTGGAGCGGTATCAAACCACGCCGGAGAACATTCGCAAAATTTTAAGTCGAGCCAGAAAAAAAATCCAAGCCTATCTGGAGCAACACGGCTGTCTTTAACCTATCCGTTTCACGAGCTATGAACAAACATTCTTCGCAATCCAACATGCCTGACGACCTTGATGCGCTAATCTATCGCACCATGGTTGAAATGCAGTGGATTGAGCCGATTAGCGACGAGACACTCAAGCAAGATGAGCAAGATTTCAGAGCAGCACGGAAGGCAAATGAAATCCATTTGCCGCAGGTGCTTGAGTCGCCTGATGTAATTCTTGCTAAGTTGCAAAAGCGTCACCAAGCGGCAGGGCGTTCAATTGGTGCAGAAATTCAGGAGCAAATGGCGCGTGCAGCACGAGAAGGTGGCGCTGTTCCACCTGAAGTCGAAGAGCAGATGCGTCGTGACCGTGCAGCTGCCGAAGCAAAACTTCAAATGCGCAAGGGCTATGAAGACCTTTTCAGTTGATACCACCATTTCTCGCGCCGACGAAATTGCCGAACTGGCGGAATTTATTGCCGAAGAATACGGCAGCAACGGCAGAGTTGACCTGCTCAGTATCGCCCGCCAGAAGAATATCACCCACAGCTTTGGCTACTACAAAAACGCCTTCGATGGAATGCTGGAGTATTACAACAAGCGGTTTCATATCTACTGCAACCTTAGTCGGGTCGGGCGATATGATTCTGCACGCGCACGCTTCACGATTGCCCATGAACTTGGGCATTACTTTATTGATGAGCACCGCAATGCCTTGCAGTCAGGTTTTGCTCCTGCGCATCTTTCAGTGTGCGAGTATGAGTCCGATAACCTTGTGGAGCGCGAAGCAGACTGGTTTGCCTCTAACCTACTGATGCCAAAGCCCTACTTTACGAAAGTTGCCCAAGAAAGCTCGCTGGGAATGAAAGGTATCTTGGCACTGCAGCAGCACTTCCAGACATCTGTCACCAGCACAGCACTGCGGTATGCGCAAGTAGGCATCGTGCCTTGCTTGGTGATGAAATGGACATTTCCACAGGGACTGGTCTGGCTACGGGCATCGCATCATGAGTTTTTGGCAGAGCTACCACCCCCAATTTCCGTAGCTAATAAACTGCCTGAAAACTCGCCAACTTTGTGGGCTTTGATGGGCGCGCGCATGCCTGCAGAAGGCTTTTTCTCGGCACAGGTAACTGCAGGTATATGGTTTCCATCGCTGCGAGATACGGCGTTGCGTGATGCAGGATGCATAGAGCAAGCCATTCGCTTGGGACAATTCGGCGTCATCACGTTGCTTTACTTTACTGAGTAAGCAAGGGACTGTTCACAGAAAAACGAAGACCGTCCGCGCCTTGTTTGCAGAGCATGATAAAGATGCATAGATTTGCTTTTTACCTTAACTGGCTGCGCCCGTAGCTCAACTGGATAGAGCATTGGTCTCCGAAGCCAAAGGCTATGGGTTCGAATCCCGTCGGGCGCACGGTCGTTTTGTCCATGCGGCACGGTGGATTGGAATGCGCAGATAGATGCGCTGGCTGGATATGTGCCCAACAGAATTTCGTCAAATTGCCCTCTCCGAGGAGAAAAAACTGAACGGCTCGCACGCTTTTTCTGGGTTTGGAGCACGCTAAAAGCACTGGCAAATGCGACCTTCGTCAAAAAAATGCGCTTAGAAGACGAGATTAAGCAGAAAACGTTTCGCTGCCCCTATCAGAAACTCCAAGTAAATTTGGTCTATACATTTCACTGGCTCATTCCTAAGATTCAAGCCAAGCTGAAAGGCTCTGGCATTACAATGCAGCAATACAATCTTTTGCGCATTCTGCGCGGACAGTATCCGAATCCCTCATCGCTGACTTTGCTCAAGGAGCGAATGCTGGACAAAGAATCTGACGTGTCGCGTCTGGTAAGTAGGCTGGTGGCAAAAGGATTGGTGGTGCGCAAGGAGTGTCAGGCAGATCGCAGAAAGTTGGATTTGCTGATTACAAAGAAAGGTTTAGCATTGCTTGAAAAGTTAGATCCAAAAATTGACGATGCAGAGTCGCTCTTTAAAACCATAACCCCCCAGGAAGCGACCGCGCTGAATGATTTGTTAGATAAACTGCGTGGCTGAGGCGAGATTGCGAGGCATAAATTGTATTTTGCGCAGCCAAAAGGCGGCAACAAAAACCAGCTTTCCCTGCTCCTGATGAAGTTTCTACATCTGGCGCTGCTGCTATGGCTCGCTACGAGCAGTGTGCTAAACGCACAAATTCAAAGCAATCTGGTGCAACGTGTGCGCCCTTTCATTACCGACGATGCACGAGTTGTGGGAGCACGCCTCTCGCAACTGGAATCGTGGTATCGCCAAGATAAAGAGACTGTTCAGCAGTGGTTTTTGTTTGCATTTGGCCCAAACGAGTGGTTGGAACTCACATTGGGCGGCGTAATTGGCGCAGGGCTGGTAGAAGCAGAGCTTGAAGAATTTCCCTTCGTCGATGAAACCACAAAGGGATTTTCAGTCGGAGTGCCACTGGTGCAAACAAAGTTCTTGTTCAGGGGTTATGAAGCAAACGGGTGGCCGGGCGTCAGTCTGGTGATTGGCACATTTTTGCCATACGGACACGGGGTGCTGCAGCCACCGGGCTATGGGGCATTTAGCTTTCTGATTGTCTCCCAGTCCATTGGTGAAGGTGATGCTGTGCTAATTCACGGTAATTTGGGAATGAATTATCTCAATGTGGAAGGTAGAAACGAGCTAATTAACACGTGGGGAATTGGCACGCAAATCCGCACCATTGGAGGCTTTCACCTTGTCGGAGAGCTTTTTTCGGGCGACCCATATGTGCCCGGCTCTGGGGTTTCCTATCAGGTTGGATTCCGACATTTTTTTAGCGATTTCTTTCAGATTGATGGCACAATTGGAAGCGGCATCGGTGGCAAAACGATCTTGCCATTTTGGTTCAGCGCGGGAGTACGAATCGTCTTTGACTTCTTTTCTGCAAGTCATAGTGTGTCAACAGGGGCACTCAGGCGTTGAATAGCGGCATGCATTAGCGCAGTAAAGTGCTGCTTAGAGTCGCTTGCAACACGCTGCACTTCATCGTGGGAAAGTCTTTCCGAGCTAAGTCCCGCAGCCTTGTTGGTGATGAGTGAAATTGCCACTACACGCAGTCCTAATGCTTTGGCAACAGTGGCTTCTTTCACTGTCGACATACCAACGGCATCAGCTCCAAGTCGTCGTAGCATTTCGATTTCTGCGCGTGTTTCGTAACTTGGCCCCAAGACACCAGCATAAATGCCTTGATGCAAAGCAATACCAGCTTGCTGCGCAGCACGCCAGATAGCGGCAGAAAGGGAACGGTCATAGATTGGCGCATACCGATTCCGATGCAAATCACTGGGCAAGCGGACAAAAGTCAAATCAAGGTGGTCTGAAATAAGGCAAAGGTCACCAGCATTAAAGTGCGGATTGATGCCACCTGCTGCATTAGTAAGCAAAAGCGTCTGCACCCCAAGCGCAGCCAATAAATGCACATAGAATGTAACTGTTTCGACCGTATGCCCTTCGTAGAGATGCACGCGCCCCTTGATCAGCAGAACCGGTGTGCCAGAAGACTCAGCCAGAATAAGCTGACCTTGATGCCCTGCCACGCTAGGCACGGGGTAGTGTGGAATATCAGCAGCCGAAAGCGTTCTATGAACCCTAAGCGATGAGGCAAAGTCGCCTAATCCAGAGCCTAAAACAACCGCTGCAGTTGGAATCTGTGGCAAATGCGATTGCAAATAAGCCAGTGCAGCACGAACTTTTTCGGAGCGTGTCATTCTGCAAAGAGATGTAGTGCTTGTAGAACGAAGCTATGAACAGAAAAAGCAAGGCGAACTGACTGCCAGCCTTTTTACCATAGGAGCTGGAAGCAGGTAGCCTAACTAGCAGCTAAAATTTGCAATCATAGCAGACAACTTACATTGTTCCAAGCAGATTTAGTTTCACCTTTTTATCTTTGCACAAGAAAATAGCGATATTGACAATGCGCCACATACCTCATTTTGTTCTACTGCTTCTTATCTACATTCTCTTGGCTGGTGCAGCCTTTCCACAAGCGAGTCTGCTGCAATCTGGACCGATGTTGGGCTACTCCGATATGCGAGAAGTGTTGCTTTGGGTGCAGACCAAGTCGCCAGCGCGGGTGCAGTTTAAGTATTGGGACAAAAACAATCCGAAGCAGGTGTTTGAGACCGATGTGGTAGAGACAACGAAGGAGAGAGCTTATACTGCATCGCTAATTGCTGACAAGGTGTTGCCCGGGCGTCGGTATCAATATGAGCTTTACATCAATGGTCAGAAAGTCGTGCGCCCCTACCCGATGGAGTTTCAAACGCAGGTTTTGTGGCAATATCGAACTGACCCACCGGATTTTACGGTAGCAATGGGCAGTTGTGCGTATATCAACGAGCCAGAATTTGACCGGCCAGGCAAACCTTACGGAGAAGGCTACGAGATTTTCAAGTCCATTTACGACAAGCGCCCTGATATAATGCTTTGGCTAGGCGACAACATCTACTTGCGCGAGGGAGACTGGAACACACGCACAGGGATATATCACCGTTACACGCATACGCGCTCCTTGCCCGAACTTCAACCCCTTTTAGCATCAACCCATCACTACGCCATCTGCGATGACCACGATTACGGTCCAAATGACTGCGATGGCAGTTTCTGGAACAAAGAAATGACATTAGAAGCCTTCAAGCTCTTTTGGGGAAATCCCTCATATGGCATTGGCACAATGCGGGGTGCAATTACGCAGTTCCAGTGGGGCGATGCAGAGTTTTTTCTCTTGGATGACCGCTACTACCGCACCCCGCAAGGACGTAAAACGATTGAAGGCACCATTTTAGGCAAGGAGCAATTTGATTGGCTTATCAATGCACTCACGGCAAGCCAAGCTACATTTAAGTTCATTGTCATTGGCGGACAGGTGCTCAATCCGCTGCCTGTGTATGAGACATATGCGAACTATCCGCAGGAACGTCAGCGCTTAATTGAAACCATCACAAAGGAAGGAATTTCGGGAGTGATGTTTCTGACAGGCGACCGACATTTTACAGAGCTTTCAAAATTAGAGCGTGCGGGCACCTATCCGCTGTATGAACTGACTTGCTCACCGCTCACATCAGGGGTCTTTGCAGGGGCGGCGAGCGAAGCAAATCCACTGCGTGTGCCGGGCACTTTGGTTCAAGAGCGCAATTTTGCACTGCTGAAATTTTCGGGCACGCGTGGCGACCGAGTGCTGACCATTTCTGTTCACGACAAAACAGGTAAAGAACTCTGGACGCGCAGTATTCGAGCCTCAGAGCTGCGCCCACCGCAGCAGAAAATAAGCGGCTCGGAGTAAAGTGAAGGGTTGACTCACCGCGACATATCGTTTTGGCAAGGAGCAGGAACAGAAGAGAGATAAATGAAGTGCCCACCTGCGCTTTTCAGCTATGCCCCAGAAGGCGACCGGAGCAAGTTGTAAGCTGCCTGACAGCACAAAGCAAGAAACGCGCTACTTGCTTTGTGATGATTCTGCTTTCAAAAGGTTATGAGCAATTGCGCCATCTTGCGTGCGAGGCAAGGGGGTGGTGCGAAACTCAATCTCACCTAAAGTAGCGCTTGCGTTTAACTCACGTCGCAAATAGTCACGCAAAATTGAGCGCATGGAGTCGGTGGCTTTGTGACCGGGCTTAAGCACCACGAAAGCCTTAATACGCTCGCCAAGTTCCCTATCGGGCACACCAATCACGGCGACTTCTTCAATTGCAGGATGAGTTTGCAAAACCTTCTCAATCTCCGTCATTGCAAGGCGCTGACCGCTAACTTTGACCACATCATCAATACGACCCATCACGCAATAGTAACCGTCTTCATCGTAGAAAGCCGCATCGCCTGTGTTGAAACACCCGGGCACATGCTTCCAGTATTTCTGATAGCGTTCTGGATTGTTCCAAATACCAATCATCAAATGCGGAAGAGGCTGGCGCAGCACAAGCAAACCACTAGTGTTCGGTGGTACTGTCTTGCCATCTTGTAGTGAGACCACATCCAGCACAACGCCCGGCATCGGTTTGCCAACTTTGCCGAGTTTTACATCGGCGGCAAGAAAATCGCCTAACACAGGCGCGGCAATTTCCGTTTGCCACCAACTGTCTAACACACAGCCACGCCGACCAAGCACATTTTTCTGCACCCACTCGTGCACATCAGCTTCCAAGTAACCACCAGACGAAGCAATCAGTCGCAAGGTAGAAAGGTCGCACTTCTTGATGGCCTCCGTACCGTGCTTCATAAAAGTCTGCAGCGTGAGGGGGGAGCTAAAAAGGATATTGACACCGTGCCGCTCAATGAGTTTCCAGAATGCATAGATGGAAGGATAATCAATTGCACCCTCTCGCATCATGACGGTTGCCCCGTTCAGCAGCGGTCCATATACAATGAAGCTATGTCCCAGAATTCGACCAATATCTTCGGTGTTGAAGAAAATGTCGTATTCCTTGAGGTCATACATTGCTTGTGCCATATAGTAAGTGCCAACCATGTAGCCGCCATGCGTGTGCACAACACCTTTCGGAGCGCCACTTGTGCCGCTGGTGTAAAGGATAAAGAGTGGGTGATTGGACTCGACAATTTCAGGGTTAATCCACTGTGGCTGTCCATCTATGAATTCATGAAAGTCAATCTCGCGCTCCGATGAGAGGTCTAATTTTGGTTCATCGCGTCGTAAAACAATAATTTTCTCGACGGATTCAGCATTGGCAATTGCATCGTCCATAATGCCTTTAATTGGAATGCGCTTGCCATTGCGGTAGGTTACATCGGCGCAGAAGACAACTTTAGCTTCCGTATCGTGCACACGGTGGCGGAGTGACTGCACGCCCAGTGTCGTTTGCGCCGCAACATGGATGGCACCAATGCGCGCACACGCCAGCATCGCATAGACGGCCTCGGGCGTATTCGGCAGACAAATAAGCACGCGGTCGCCTTTCTCAACGCCGATGCTTTTTAGAGCATTCGCAGTTTGGCAGACGCGTCGCAGCAATCGGTCATATGTAACCAGCGTTTCTTTGCCAGTTTCAGAGGTTGCAAGCAGTGCGACCTTGTTGCGGCGGTAATTGACAATATGCCGGTCTAAGACATTGAGAGTAATGTTCGTTCTACCACCGATGAACCAGCGGTGATGAGGCGGCTCGAACTCTAAAACCTTGTCCCACTTTTTTTCCCACAAAAGCTGCTCGGCAATGTCAGCCCAGAAACCTTCGGGGTCGGTCAGTGCATAGCGATAGTCAGCCTCATAGTCTTGAATAAGGGCATTGCGTCGCAGAGATAGCGGTGGTGAAATTCGTCGTGTCTCATGCAAAAACTGTTCAATGTCTGGCATACCTGATTCTGAGTTTAAGCGCATTGATTTGGGCGAATTTAGAGTGATTGGGCTAAGTTGCAAAGAAAGGGTTATGGCGCAATGCTGCGCACAATTTGCACAAATTCTTCAGCTTTGAGGCTAGCGCCGCCGATTAAGCCACCATCAATATTTGGCATGGAGAAAAGTTCTCTGGCATTTGAGCTTTTGACGCTTCCGCCGTATTGAATCGTAAGCCGCTCAGCCAGTTCGGTGGAGTAGCGGGCACCAATGAATGCACGTATGAATTGATGGGCTTGCTCTGCTTGCTCAGGCGTAGCGGTTTTGCCTGTGCCAATAGCCCAAACTGGCTCATATGCAATCGTAATACCAGCCATCTCATCAGCCGAAATGCCTTTCAGGGTGCCGCTAAGTTGTGCCTCGAGCACGGCTTCAGTCTGATTTGCTTCACGCTCAGCCAGCGTCTCGCCAATGCAAAGAATGACTTTTAACGATTCAGACAAGGCCTTTTTCACTTTGCGATTGATAATCTCGTCTGTTTCGCCGAAGTATTGCCGCCGTTCCGAATGTCCTAAGATGACATACTCGCAGCCGACACTCCTAAGCATTTCAGCAGAAATTTCGCCCGTGTAAGCGCCGTCGCTTTCGTAGTGGCAATTTTGTGCTGCCAATTTGATAGGGGTGTGTTTCAAGACTTGATGCACCGATTCAAGGGCAACGAAAGTGGGAGCTAAGGCAACCTCACACGGCAAGTTTGAACCAAGCAACCTCGCCACTTCCGATGCAAGCGCAATTGAGCCAGCAACGGTTTTGTTCATCTTCCAGTTACCGGCTACAAACTTTTTTCGCATAGAGGTAAAGATAGTGTGTCAGTTGTCAGTTTTTGCAATGCTAAACCTTTTTGGGGGAACTGAAAAATTAGCGTGAGAGCAAGGGATTTTAAGCTATGGGCAGGCAGTGCACCTGCCCAAAATGGCGAAAAAGAACTCACATCAGGTAGCATAAAAGAATGCTAAAAGATATCTCAGCGTGGCAATTACAATAAAATTTCCCGAGAAGGCCTGAACACAGGTTACGAAAGAGATAAGCGGCTCTGTTGTCAGGGCTATGAATGGAGCTATCAATCAGTATTCTGTAACGCGCTCGGCAAAGACGCGCTTGATGTCAGCGCGCTTTAGCGAATGATCTTTTCGGCGAAGGTCTCGCAACACAACTTCATCGGGCGTAATAGCAGTGATGTAACCATGCCAAACCCGCGCATCATTCATTTCAACATTGACTTCTTCACCCACGTGTTCAGGCTTCAGGTCTTGTGGTCTTAGGATAATTTGTCGTTTGCCCATCGATGTTGAAGTTAGGATTTGACTTTAATTTCCAGCACTTCAAACCGTTTTAAGCCACCCGGCGTTCTCACATCAACTTTCTCGCCAACCTTCTTACCTAAAAGTGCCCGACCAACAGGGGATTTGACTGAAATTTTGCCAAGTTCAATGTCCGCTTCTTCTTCAGAAACCAGTGTGTATTCAATCATCTGGTTGGTGTCTAAGTTTTTCAGAACAGCGGTGGTAAGAATGTAAACCTTATCGGTTTTGATGTTTTTTTCATCCAGAATAGTGGCAGTGGCGAGCTTGCGCTCCAGCATACTGATTCGAAGCTCAAGCTGATTTTGCTCTTCTTTGGCAGCATCGTATTCTGCATTTTCGCTAAGGTCACCATGAGAGCGCGCTTCAGCAACTTTTTCCAGTATGCGGTGACGCTCTTCATTTTTCAGCTTGTCAAGTTCTTCCTTGAGCCGCTTGTAGCCTTCCATTGTGAGATAGATCGCTTCTGCCATAGTCAGTTCAGTTTATCGTTGCGAAAAAAATTGCCCGATCTCTATTCGGAGCGGGCCGCTGAAAAACAAAAGTCAGTCTGGCGACTGACTGCAAAAGACCACAGACACAATTTACGATGTTTTCCTGTTTGTGCAAAGGCATAGCTGCCAGCTCGGCTACGAAGAGATAATCGCGACGGCAACGGCATACTGATGCGTATGCGAAATAGAAATCGCCACGCGTTTAGCTGAAAGTCCCCTGATTTTTTTGAGAAACCTAAGCTTAGGCTCGCCATGTTTGCCACGAAGGATTTCAACCGAATGCCAGTGAAACGTTTTGGAAATACCCGTGCCTAGTGCTTTAGCCAGAGCTTCTTTGCAAGCGAAACGTGCGGCAATGCTCTCGTAGGGATTAGCTTTGGCGTAGCAGTAAGCGATTTCGCTGGGCGTAAGAATGCGCCGCACAAAGCGCTCGCCGTATCGCTCAATGCTGGCTTGGATACGGGCGATTTCAATAATATCAATGCCAAGTCGCATATCAGGCGTTTTTCTCCAACGTAAAAAATCTTTGCTATTTTCGCAGAGAAAAGAACAACTTGCAAGCCAAGCAAAGGCTCAAAAACCAGTTTGCGAGACGATACTGCTATGCAACGCCGCTACCAGCATCTGGCCTACCTTGCCTTGCTGTTCGCCGTTTGCTTTTCCTGCCAAGTAAGTGCGCCGACCGTGGAAGAACGCATTACAGAGATTATGTCAAAGATGACGCTCGATGAAAAAATCGGGCAGATGGTGATGGTAGGCATCCAATACTTGGAAAGCCCAACAGATGTGGAGAAGTATTTTCTGGGTAGCGTAGTAGCCAGTGCAGCGTATTACCCTAAGCCAAATTCAAACACAGCAAAAGACTGGGCAGATCTAAATGACACGCTGCAGAGCTACGCACTTCGGACAAGGCTCAAAATTCCGCTGCTTTCAGCGATTGATGCGGTGCATGGTAATGCGTTGGTCTATGGCGCAACCGTCTTTCCGCATAATATCGGAATGGGGGCGGTAGCAGATGTGCGCCTCATTGAGCAAGTAGCAGAAGCCACTGCAAAAGAGATGCGGGCAGCAGGGTTTACTTGGAATCTTGCTCCCTGTGCAGCGGTCGCCCGCGATGAACGATGGGGACGAACCGTTGAGTCTTACTCGGAACTGCCAGAACAAACAGCTCAATGCGTGGCGGCAGCAGTAAGGGGCTATCAAGGCAAAATGCTGGGCGAAAGCGGTGTGGTCGCATGCGCAAAACACTTTGTAGGCGATGGGGCGACACGCGAAGGCATCAATGAAGGAGATATTGAAATTGATGGCAAGGCGCTACGTGCTATCCATTTCCCACCCTACCAAGCAGCCATTCAAGCAGGCGTAGGCTCTATTATGCTCTCTTACAGCCGCTTCAATGGCGAGAAAATTCATGGGCAGAAATACTTGATTCAATCGGTCTTGAAAGAGGAACTGAATTTTCAAGGCATTGTCGTCTCCGATTGGGGAGGAATCTACGAGATAGCCAGCGATACGGTTGACTGCATTGAAAGGGCAATTTCAGCTGGAATTGACGTGGTGATGCTGCCAGCTAATTACAAAGAGTTTATCACCATTCTACGCACATTGGTGCGCCAGCAGAGGATTTCTCCGAAGCGCATTGATGATGCCGTGCGGCGCGTTCTTCGCGTCAAACTCTCTTTGGGTCTATTCGAACAGCCGTTTGCAAAACGAGAGTGGCTGGAAAAAGTCGGTAGCGAGGAACACCGAGCATTGGCGCGCCGTGCGGTGCAAGCCTCCACAGTTCTACTCAAAAACGAGGACAAGTTGCTGCCGCTGCGCAAAGACATTCCACGCATTCACGTCGCTGGAAAGAGCGCAAACAGCTTAGCCAATCAATGCGGGGGCTGGACAGTGGACTTTAGCGATTTCACCAAAGTGCCCGATAGCATTGCCTTCGGCAACACTTTCTACCAAGCCCTAAGGAGAACAGTGAGTGCAAACACAACCATAAGCTACTCGCCCGATGGCACAGGGGCAACGGGTTCAACCGTTGCGATTGTCTTCATCGGCGAGACACCTTACACCGAAGTGGATGGCGATACACCAAACCCAACACTGCCAGAAGAAGACTTGATTGTACTGCGCAATGTAGCCGCATCAGGCGTGCCAATTATTGCCGTGCTAGTAACAGGCAGACCGCTTTTGCTGGGTGAAGCACTGGCGCAATCCAAAGCGTTTTTGGTCGCATGGCTGCCCGGCACTGAAGCACAAGGACTGATTGACATAATCTTCGGAGATGCGAGACCCACAGGCAAACTCTCACACAGCTTCCCAAGAACGTTGCAGCAAGTGCCCTTCAATGTGGGTGAAAGCAAGGGGGAACCTCTTTTCAAAGCAGGGGACGGTTTAAGCTACTAAGTTATGGTGCGATGCATCAGGCTAAATGGCGCGCATTTGTCTCCCTGCTGCAGTGATGCTTCACTATGCTGCGTTGCGTCCGCATCCTGCAAGAGAAAGAAGAAATGGTTCGCTACGCATCTAAGAGCAGCTTGCCGAAAGCCCTAACCCTTTTCAACTGCTTTTGTAAGTGGAATGCGGGGCAATTCAACTGTTGTTTAAGTTCTATGACCTTGTTAGCATAAGCTAAGAGCACTTTGCTAACTTCGATCTTGCTGCTCAATTCTTGCTTCTTGCGTATTATTGCCCCTTTTAGGGAATTCGCGTGCAGTGCAGGTGAGACGCAAATTGCAACGAAAGATGGCACGAAGAGCATCCAAAATCACTCGGTAGCTATGAGTATTCTCTCTGCCAACCGCAAGTTTGAATTGGTCAGTGACTATGAACCCAGAGGCGACCAGCCTAAGGCAATTCGGGAACTGACCGAAGGCATTCTAAGAGGTGAGAAATATCAAACGCTGTTGGGAGTAACAGGTTCAGGCAAGACCTTTACGATTTCCAATGTCATTGCAAATGTCAATAAGCCAACGCTGGTGATTTCGCACAATAAGACGCTGGCGGCCCAGCTCTATGGTGAATTCAAGCAGTTCTTCCCAAACAACGCTGTAGAGTATTTCATTAGCTACTACGACTTCTATCAGCCTGAGGCCTACATTCCTGCCACCGATAAATACATTGCCAAAGATTTTCGCATCAATGATGAAATCGACCGCTTGAGATTGCGAGCAACCAGTGCGCTGCTATCGGGTCGGCGTGATGTGATTGTGGTCAGTTCAGTTAGCTGCATTTATGGTTTAGGGTCGCCAGATGAGTGGACAGCGCAGATTATCTTTCTCGAGCAAGGAATGAAGCGCACGCGTAAGAGTCTTTTGCAGGAACTGGTCGCTATTCACTACACGCGTAACGACACGGAGCTTGGGCGCGGCAAGTTTCGCGTGCGCGGCGATAGCATAGATGTCTTCCCGGCCTACGAAGATTTTGGCGTGCGCATTGAATTTTTTGGTGATGAAATTGACCGCCTCTACACGCTTGACCCCAAAACAGGCAATGTCATTGAGCCAATTCAAAGCATTACCATCTACCCGGCAAAGCAATTTGTGACAATGGAAGAAAACTTGCATCGAGCCATGCGTGACATTCAGAAAGAATTGGCGTGGCGACTCAGCGTATTGCGTGAAGAAGGTAAATTCGTGGAAGCGCAGCGCTTGGAAGAGCGCACCAAATACGACCTTGAAATGATGCGTGAGCTTGGCTATTGCTCAGGCATTGAAAATTACTCACGGCATCTATCAGGGCGCAAAGAAGGCGAGCGCCCATATTGCTTGTTTGACTACTTCCCGAAAGATTTTTTGGTGGTGATTGATGAATCTCATGTGACGATTCCGCAGATTCGTGCAATGTATTCAGGCGACCGCCAGCGCAAAATGACATTGGTAGAACACGGTTTTCGCTTGCCATCGGCTTTGGATAACCGACCGCTGAAGTTCGAGGAATTTGAGGAGCTTTGTCCGCAAACGATTTATGTCAGTGCTACACCCGGCGAGTATGAACTGCGCAAATGTGGCGGAGTGGTCGTAGAGCAAATTATCCGTCCAACAGGCTTGTTAGACCCAGAAATTGAAGTGCGTCCAGTGAAAAATCAAATTGACGACCTGTTGGAGGAAATTCGTCAGCGAGCTGCAGAAGGGGACAAGGTCTTGGTGCTCACGCTGACCAAACGAATGTCAGAAGATTTGCAAGACTATTTAGAAAAGATTGGCGTGCGCTGCCAATACTTGCACTCAGAGGTAAAGGCGCTGGACCGAGTGCAGATTTTGCGCGATCTACGCACCAATGAGTTTGATGTGCTAATTGGCGTCAATCTGCTCCGTGAAGGGTTGGACTTGCCTGAAGTCTCACTGGTTGCCATTCTGGATGCCGATAAGGAAGGCTTTTTGCGTGATAGAAAATCGCTCTTGCAGATTGCAGGACGAGCGGCGCGAAATGCCAAGGGGAAAGTAATTCTGTATGCTGATACCATCACCGCGTCTATGCGATATGTGATTGACGAAACCCATCGCCGCCGTCAGCTCCAGCAAGCCTACAACGAAGCAAATGGCATCGTGCCACAGACGATTAAGAAATCACTTGAGCAAGTGATGACCAGCACAAGTGTTGCCGATGCCAACCGAAAACTGCAAAAAGAGCGATTGCGCATTCAGAGCTTCAATCCTGAAAATGTGCTAGCACAAGTGATGCGTCAGATGACGCAAGAGGAAAAACTTGAGATGCTGGCACAGATGTATGCTGAAATGCAGGACGCAGCAGAGAAAACCGAATACGAGAAAGCCGCCTACCTGCGTGATGAAATCGAGCGCCTGAAGGCAATGTGGGACATCAAAGTCTGAATCGCAAACACAGTTATTAACCCTAAACCTATCAGCAAATGAAAATCCCAGTCATCGTTCAGACAAGCGTGCTCCTTGCGATTTCGAACCTTTTTATGCTGTATGCGTGGTATGGGCATCTGAAGAATCTGGGCGATAAAGCGTGGTATGTGGCTGCACTGGTCAGTTGGTGTATTGCACTCTTTGAGTATCTCATTCAAGTGCCGGCTAATCGTATTGGTTTTACGGAGTATAGTGTGGCGCAGCTTAAAATTCTGCAAGAGGCAATTTCACTGACCGTGTTTGTGCCGTTTGCAGTGCTTTATATGAAACAGCCTGTGAAGCTGGACTATCTGTGGGCAGCACTCTGTATTTTTGCAGCGGTCTATTTCATCTTTCGCTCATAACGCATGCAATACGACCCAATTAAGCGTAGCTTGGGCAAGGTCTTCGGCAAAACACCCTTTCTGCGCAAAGTCTTTTACCGCTTGCTGGATTGGCTTTTTTTGCGCACATGGTATGTGCATCGCGAGCTGAAAGCGTGGGCAAAGGCGCAGCAAAACGGTGCATGCATTTTAGACGCAGGCGCAGGCTTTGGGCAGTATGTCTATTTCCTGTCACGCCTCAATCCAGCGTGGCAAATCCTTGCCGTCGATGTGAAGGCTGAGCAGGTAGAGGATTGCAATCGATTTTTCCAAGCAATCGGCAAGCAGAATGTGACATTTAAAACCGCTGACCTGACCGCATTCTGCCAACCTGATGCATTCGACCTTGTGCTCACGATTGATGTGATGGAACACATTGAAGATGATATAAGGGTGTTTAAAAACCTCTTTAACTCAATGAAGAAAGGCGGTCTCCTAATTATCTCCACACCGTCCGACAAAGGTGGCTCTGATGCACAGCATAGCCACGAGGAGCCTCATAATGAAGCACACGGTTTCATTGACGAACATGTGCGCGACGGCTACAGCATTGAGGATATTCAGCAAAAATTAGCTACAGCAGGCTTCCAGCGCATTGAAGCCCACTACACCTATGGCAAGCCGGGAAGCATAGCGTGGCGACTGTCTATAAAATACCCAATTCAACTTTTGGGCATCTCGCAAATTTTCTTCGTTCTCCTACCAGTCTACTACCTCTTTGTGTATCCGATTGCACTGGTGCTAAACTACTTGGATATGAACATCACACATCGAAGCGGAACAGGCTTGCTCGTAAAGGCTTGGAAACTCTAAACCGAGCTGCTTCTCTAAATGCCATTGCGATGTGCTTCAATTCCAGCGTGGATGTAAAAATTTGCGCCAACACTGAATCTCTCGTGTGAAGGAAATGTTCCCAAGGAGCGCACTGAATCGGAAAGAAGAGCAGTAAGTTCGAATTCGCCACTGCGGCACGCGTATGCAGGTCCTACAAGCCGACAAGACACATCAGAGCGCCTAAGTTTCCGTAGAGTTGGTAGTTAGAATGCTTCTCAGTAGAAAATCCGTGGCAGTACACGACCTGCCTCCCTATACCTTTGCTACGCATGTTGTCATAGTAGAGTAACCCAAACTACAACCACAATGAAGACGAAAGTATTTTTCCCCGCAGCGCTGATAGTGGCGTTAATGATAGCACAGACTTGTGTGGCACAAGAAGAAGTGCGTTACATTAAGACAGGCAAGATGTTTTTACAAGGTAACATCGGGTATGGCGGTGGGGCGTTCATCGCCGTCGGTGCAAGTTTCCCGCTGGTGCCTCAGGTCAACTTCGAGTATATCCTCGCTGATGAGGCTTTTGGTGAAAAGTCTGGCTCGGTAGGGCTGGGCGGAGTAGGTGCATTAGGGCTTTACTCGGTAGAAGGCTCAAGTGTCACAGCATTTGTTATCGGTGCTCAAGGTAATTACCACTTTGTGCCGAAGGCAAGGTTCGACCCCTACGTCGGTTTGATGCTTGGATTTTACACATACTCCTACACTGTTGGAAGATTCAATTTTAGTTACAGTGGTCTCGGATGGAGCGCCCACGCAGGTGCAAATTATTCAGTAATAGCTTTGGTCTGCATGGTCGCATCGGCTATGGAGTGGCAATCATTAGTGTAGGTTTGACGGTTGGATTCTGACCTAAAAGTGCTATATGTGTCCAACCCCCTACATTTTATGTTGCGGAATACGCTGCGGGTAATACCAAGCGCTACAATGCGCAATAGGTGTTACTCGCAGCAAGCATCAGAACGATAAGCTCCTAACTCTTTTCATAAGTCGCTCCGGTCCAGCCTTGCAGTGCTTCTTTCTCCAAGCGTTTAGCTGCAAGCTGCTGTTGTGCCGCAATTCGTTCCACTTGCATTTCTGCAAGAGTAGGTAACCGCTTGCCATCACGATACAGTAGCCCATCTTCGAAGCGAAGTTCTGCCAGCAGCTCTGTGCTAAAGACACCTTTTTGCTGATTTGGTTCAAGCTTAGGCTCTGAAATCATCTTTGGCATAGCAGCTCTCGATTCATTGTGCTGTGCGTCATTGCACAATGATATTGCAACCCTTGCTGGGCATATACAAGAGCGAAAAGGAAAGTGCAAGGGCGAGAAAAACTGGACCTGACACACAAGAGCAAAACTGTATTCTCTTGACTTGTGCTGGAAACGATTTTCTTGCAAATTTGCATTCTTTCCCTGAGCACCTTTTTCCAAGCAATGAAAAATTACAATTTTTGAGCAAGTGAATAACTATATGCTAATTTACGCACTTTCGCTAATTGCATTTACGGTTGGATTTAAGTCTGCTGCAGCATATTTAGACAACGAGGATGCCTTGAAGAAAATGGAGCCAGACTTGCAAAAACTTTTGCAGTTAGGGGATTCGGCGTATCGAGCGTTTGACTACGATCTTGCGATTAAGTATTACGAAGAGGCACGCCAACTCTCTGGCAGCCCAGAAGTGCTGATGAAAATCTCTGATGCGTATTTTTTTGGAGGTTACCAGAAGCCGAAAGCAGAGCAAGAGAGAATGTATCTTAAAGCACGTGCCGTGCTACTGGAAGCCTTAAAGATGGATTCCACCAGCGCGGATATTGGCTCGGCCATCTACGCAAGGCTGGGTCAAGTAACAGGTCAGATTGCGCTTTTTCGTGGAGGGGAGGAAAAGATTAAACTGGGCTTGGAAATCAAACGATATGCCGATAAATCGCTCGCACTGAATCCGAATAATGCGATGGCAAATGCGATTTTAGGTATCTGGCATTACGAGCTGGCAAACTTAGACTTTTTCTCTCGGATGCTGGTTAGACTGTTTTTTGGCGGTGTGCCCGAAGGCAGTTTCGAGTATGCTGAGAAATATCTTGCCAAAGCAGTTTCACTCCAGCCTTCAGTGATTTACTACCGCAATGCCTACGCTAAAGCCTTAATTAAACTCGGGCGAGATGAAGAGGCTCGCAAGCAGCTAAAGGCGGCACTGGCACTCCCGATGATGGTTGCGGGCGATAAGCAAAATAAGCGCGAGTCCAAAGAATTGCTCGCACAGTTGTAGTAAGCTGCAAAGATGAACGGAGGCAACCCACAGCAGTGCTATGAACATTGAAGTAGCCGTAATTGGTGCAGGACTTGCTGGTCTGTCAGCAGCCTATCGCTTGAAGCAAAGAAGGATTTCAGTCGCTGTGATAGAAGCAGCCTCACAAGTGGGTGGCAAGGTGCAATCATTGTCGCTAAATGGTTTCACATTTGATGTGGGACCGAACACAGTGCTGGAGTCAAATGAGGCGATAGCACGCTTGGTGACCGACTTAGAGCTGCGCAATGACATCATTTGGGCAAGCGCAGCTGCAAAAGCCCGATATATCTTGAAACGTGGTAAGCTGGTAGCGCTTTCGCCTTCACCCGCCTTGCTTTTTAGCCCACTGCTATCGCTGCCAGCAAAGTGGCGACTGCTGAAAGAACCTTTCATACCACCTAGCCAGAGGCAAGAAACAGTTGCTGCGTTTTTTGAGCGTCGCTTTGGCAGAGAGGTGTTGGAGTATCTCATCGACCCATTTCTTGCAGGCACATTTGGTGCTCGCCCCGAAGATATCGCGCTGGAATCAGCCTTCCCTGTGCTGGCAGCTTGGGAACGGCAGTATGGAAGCGTGTTCAGAGGGGCACTGCAAGCGCGTAAGGGCAAAAAGGATACGAGAAGGTTTTCACGCAAGATGTTTTCATTCGCAGGCGGGTTTTACGAGGTTATTAGGCGCTTATCGGAGAAGCTATTGCCAGAACTATGGCTGAGCGCGCAGGTGCAGGCTATCACACGCAGCACGGAGGGCTTTCGCCTATCACTCATCCAAAAAGACAAACCCCAAACACTGCTGGCAAAGCGACTGCTCTTTGCAACGCCTGCATCTGAGACAGCTAAGTTGCTCGAGCCGCTTGCGCCAGACTTAGCAAAGCGGCTTGCAGAAATTCCATACTCACCGATTGCGCAAGTCTTCTTGGGCTATAAGTCAGGTAGCACACCACCACTAACAGGATTTGGTTTCCTTGTGCCAAGCATTGAGCGACGCAAGATTTTAGGTGCAGTGTTTAATCACGCAATTTTCCCGCAGCGGTATAACGATGTGGCGCTTACAGTGTTCATCGGTGGCTCACGTCAGCCTGAGCTGGTGGCGCTATCTGAAGCGGAGCTAACTGCACTGGCGTGCACGGAACTAAAAGAGATTCTTGGCATCTCGGCTACGCCGATTGCATCAGCCGTGGTGAGTTGGCCGGCTGCGATTCCACAGTATGGTTTATCCCATTCGGAGATTCTGAAGGCGGTCGCTGAATATGAACAGCGCTGCGGAGAGGTCTTTTTTGCGGGCAACTGGCGCGGTGGCATTTCCGTGCCTGATACTGTACGTCAAGCCGAAGAAGTGGCGCAAGCAATTCTACGCACACTTGCGCCTGCACCCTCAACGCATCAACTTGCGCACTAAGGCAGCAACTTCACTTGGACTTTGCTCAGGATGATACGCTGCAAGAAAAGCGCGAATGTGCGCTCCAATCTCATCACGCAGTCGACGGTAGCGGGACTTGCTCTTCCCTGAAACGTCCTCAAAGCCCCAGTGCCCGCTGATAAGATTTGGCTGTGAATAAAGCCAAGATGGACACTCACGATACGCTGTGCTGCTCATCGTAATTAAGATGTCAATTGGGGTGTGACGCAAGGTCTCAATCTCTTGTGAGCGATATGATGCAATATCAATGCCAACATCACGCATTACTTCCACGGCTAAGTCATCTACCTGACCATTTGGTAGAATGCCAGCACTGTAGGCAATAAAGTCAGACGAAAGATGCTCCAGCCAGCCTTTAGCCATCTGCGAGCGAATCGCATTTGCAGTGCAGAGAAAAAGAATAGAGCGTTTCATAGCTGACTTGATACTGGGTGCAAACTTAGCGCTTACCAACGAACGCAACAATTTTTTCGCAAATGAATGCAATCTGCTCTTCATCTAACTCCGTGTGCATAGGAAGCGAGAGCACGCGCTCGGCAACAGACTCAGCAATTGGTAGTGAGCCTTTGGGGTAGCGTGCATCAATGAAAGCTTTTTGCAGATGTAACGGAATCGGGTAGTGCACCGTGCTTGGCACACCGTGTGCACTGAGGAATTTGTGTAGCTCATCTCTTAGGCCTGCTTCAGGCAAAAGAATAGTGTATTGGTGAAAGATGTGAAAGGCATTAGGGTCACGGTATGGACGCTGCACCCGTGCTTCGGCAAGGTAGCGGTCGTAAAAGTCAGCAGCGCGGCGGCGAGCGCAGTTGAAATCATCAAGATACTTGAGCTTAACTTTTAGCACGGCGGCCTGAAGAGTGTCTAAACGCGAGTTCATTCCAAGATACTCGTGCTGATAGCGCACTTTGGCGCCATGTTGGGCAATCATTTTAAGTTTCCAGAAAAGTGCTTCGTCATTCGTGAACATTGCGCCGCCATCGCCGAAAGCTCCCAAATTCTTCGCTGGGAAAAAGCTGGTCGTGCTAATGTGCCCAAATGTGCCGGCCTTTTTCCCTTTGTAGCTTGCACCGAAGGATTGTGCGTTGTCTTCAATCACAAAGAGATGATGCTGCTGCGCAATTTCTACAATGCTGTCAATAGCTGCAGGCTGTCCGTAAAGATGAACTGGCAAAATTGCCTTAGTGCGTGGGGTGATGGCTGCTGGAATAGCCTCAGGATGGATGTTGAAAGTTTGCGGGTCGATGTCAACGTAGCGTGGCGTAGCGCCAACGAGAAAAATTGCCTCTACCGTTGCAGCAAAGGAAAAAGGGGTGGTGATGACTTCATCGCCATGCCCGATGCCAAGTGCCATCAATGCAATTTGCAGTGCATCAGTGCCATTGCCACACCCGATTGCAAAGCGTACGCCCAGATAGGCTGCAAGCGCACATTCTAACTCGCCGACTGCCGCCCCGTTGATGAACGCTGCACTCTCAATTACCTTTTGAATTTCTGCGTCTAATTCTGGCTTTAAGCGAGCGTGCAGCCCCACAAGGTCGACAAGTTGAATTTTTTTGGCGGAGGGTTCCATTTTGAGACTACTCGATTCGGACAAATTGTGCAAACTCTTTGGCAAGTTGTGCAGTCAAGTTTCGGCGATCAAAGCGCACCACAAATTCTTCGTTAGGCGTAGGCAAAGCATTGCGTTTCCAAAGGTCATAAAGCTCTAAGATTTTGCTTGCAATTTCTTTGATGTTCTTTGGATGGGCCACCAGACCATTTGCATCTAAAATAAGCTGCTTAGCGGCGCCATCGGGCACAATACCGAATAAAGTTTTTCTGGCAGCAAGATATTCAAAAAGTTTTCCATGCGTAATCGTTTCGGCGCCCTTCACATCGTCTAGCGTAGCCCATAACACATCGGCTTTAAGTAGTTCTGCCACAGCTTCCAGATGCGGACGATAGCCACGCACCTCTACAAGGTCTTTCAGCCCATACTTTTCGGCAAGGCGCAGATAGGCTTTTGGAAAAATACCGACGAAACAGACTTCCAAGTGCTCGCGTAGAGCAGGCTCTTTCTCAATAGCGACTTTCAAGCCTTTGAAGAAAGGCTTAGGGGAGCTAAGAAAAAATCGACCTGAGTAGACAAAACGCAATTTGCGACGCACGCGATTGTCAGGCTGTGCGCGCTGAAAATCCTCAGCGTCGTAGCCATGCCAGATAATAGAAATGTCTTTGTGCGTCAGTTTCCCAAAGTATTTTTTGAGAAAAAGTTCTTTCAAAGCACGATTGGCTGTAATGATTCTGTCAGCGTATAGCAAGGCTTTTTCTTCAAGTGCCTCGTGTTTGCGCTTATGCCAAGGTGTCCAGTAAAAGTGAGCAGGGTTTTCAACCCATGGGTCGCGAAAGTCGAGCACTATGGGCAATTGATACTTGGCACGCAGTTCTAATGCGATAAGGTGTGAAGTGAAAGGCGGCGCAGTGGAGTAAATCACTGCAATATCTTTTTCACGCTCAATAATTTCGCAGGCTTTAGCAAATGCCAGTTTTTTCCAGCCAATTTTATTGTCAGGGAAAAAAATCAGCTGACTAAGGGCACTGAGTAGTGAGCGTGTTTCTTCGGGGGGCATTGTAAAGGTCTTCTGTGGCGCAGCCAGTGCAGCAAGGTGGGTGATGTCATGCGTGCCGGTGCGCACAATGTCAATAGCTGGATGAGAAAGCTCTTGAAGCAGCGTTTCATCGTAAGCAAAGTAAGCGGTCGGGTAGATAGTCAGCACAATCGGTTTCCAACCAAATTCAGGCAAATACTTGACAAACTTTGCTGTGCGCTGCACTCCAGAAAGCCCCATTGGTGGAAAGTAGTAAGCAAGCATCAAGACCTTGTGTAGCGGTCGGTTCATAACGTCTCTTGGTAATGAAAAACTGATGCTCTGAGTGTGTTGGGTCATACTACTTTTTAAGCTGAAATGATGTGAGCTGAAACACCAGCGCAGCAAGTTTTTTTGCTGATTCTCGCCGTGTGTATTTACGAATAGCGTCTGGCTTGCCTTCCCAAAGTGGCTGGCATTGCCAGAAACGCTCGTAGTAGTGCAAAAATGCTTGCTCAATAGCGTTTTGGTCATGAAAATGTGCCACTATGCCAGCATTAGTTTCACGAATGAGCATAGCAATTGCACCGTCGGGCGCCAAGGCAATAATTGGGCGCTTGGTGCCCAAGTATTCATACACTTTGCCAGGCACGATTTCAGCGCTGTCCGTCGATTCATCAACCACCAGCAAAAGCACATCGGCGGAAAGGAGTTCCCGAATGCTTTCAGAGTGCGGCATATAGGGCTTCACCACAATCGAAGGCTTCAGCGTTGGCTCCTCAAAAAGAGGCAAGATATTGGCGCCAAATCGTCCGATAAACTTCAACTCAATTTTTTCAACATCAACTTTACCTTGCTGCACCAGTGAGCGCACCGCTGTAAGAAATTGCTCCGGTGAGCGCTTGCCATACATTGAGCCAGTGTAGCAAACGGTGAATTTTTCATTTCTTGGAAAGCGAAGGTCAGGAATGTCAGCTTCGTCAAAACCATTCTCAATATGCACGATTTTCTCTGCGTTAATATCGGGATACTTTTTCTGAAAGTCTTTGCCAATTCCTGCCCAAGCTACTTCCAGTCGGTCGCATTCTGCATACACGCTGCGCTCCAAGTGCTCATCTATTTTCTTGGCTAAGCCGTATCGCACTGGCGTGGAGAGGAAGCCTGTCCAAGGGTCGCGAAAGCCTGCAATCCACGGCAGGCCGGTTTGCCGCTTGAGCGAACGCGCAATCAGGGCGCATGTGTAGGGCGGTGAAGATGAATAAAGGCAGTCAATCGCTTCTTGCTCAATAATTTTTCGACCTTGGGCAGTAGCATAGAAAAGCCAGCCAATGCGAGCATCTGGGATGAAAAAATTACTGCGCACAAATTCAGCAAAATGCTCTGCCAGAGTGCGGCGTTCACCGGGCTTGGGAATGTTGTTGACATCCACAGGGGCATCGGCAGGCTTCCCTGTCAGCTTGCGATAGATTCGATATGGCTCGAAAATTGGAGTACGATACACCTTTACATCAGGAGGAATCTCAGAAAGCAAACTTTCATCACGCACTGGAAAGTCACCATTCTCAACAGTAAGTACCACAGGGCGTACCTCAAACTCGCGTAGATATTTAACGAACTTCAACACACGCTGCACGCCTGGGCCGCCTGACGGCGGAAAGTAATATGCAACAATGAGTAGATGCTTCACTGGAGAATGCCGCTGAGAGGTGTTGTGAAGCCAATCCTACTGTCGCAAGATGTTCGGTTGGCTTGAAACATCTGTATATACGCTTTTGATTAGGCGTTGGCATTGTTTTGCACAATTTAACGCGCCTTTCAGATACTTCCCAGCTTTTTGATAGTAGCTCGCAGCACGGTAGCGTGCATAAGGCCACCGATAGCTTCTGGAAGGTGGCATGCTGCTCAGAGTAATAGCATCGAGTAGCCGGGTAGCTGAACAGATAGCAGAGTGCATAACGCAGCGCATATCATAGCTTGAACTACCGCCTGTCTCCCAAGCGACTGCCCTTCAAGATGGAGCTAGCCCGTTCAGGGCTTTCAGGATTGATGACGATGGTCTGTTTGCGTGGGTCAATCAGCACGTCTAATTCTTCTAATGGCAGGGCACCCATCAAGACATCGTTTTCATTCGGTAGCACCAGCGCATCAAGCGTGCAGCGCCGATTCTGAAAACGCAGCTCAACAGGTCCAACAACATCAACTCTACGCTTCGTGCCATCACCCAAAATCACATTCTGCTCATCAACTTTTCGCAGGTCTAACTCAGCTCTGATTTTTTCATTGATGGCAAGCATAAATGCGCCTGTGTCCACCAGTGCTCGCACTTTGACCCTGCGAACTTTCTCAGGTTCAAGGAATCCACGTGCTGCGAGCGTTAAATCATCACCACTGACCAGCTCAATATCTGCGAAGATGATGCCCATTTTAACTCCTCTTAATTACAAGGATAAGTTTTGCATCTGCAGCTTAGTTAAAAGAAAGTAACTTAACCGCACCTTTGCCAGCCCTCTTTGCCAATCAGTGGCACAAAAGCAAAGTCGTGAAGCTGTGTTTCATAAACGGTATCGCCCTGTCGATGAAAAAGGCTCATCTTTTGTCTGGTAGGACTGCCAATTGGGATAATCAAGCGTCCGTCTTCAGCCAGCTGTTGCAAGAGCGACTTCGGCACATCAGGTGAGCCAGCTGTAACGACAATTGCGTCAAAGGGTGCCATAGAGGGCCAGCCGAGCGAGCCATCGCCTAAGCGGGTCATAATGTTTAGCCCGAGCATCTCGAAGGTACGTTTGGCCTTTTCGTATAGCTCTGGAATGCGCTCAATGGTATAAACCTTGTAGCCTAAGTCATAGAAAATTGCGGCTTGGTAGCCCGACCCTGTGCCGATTTCCAAGACTTTTTTACCAGCGGGATAATAGTCAGCCACAAGCTGGGTCATATAAGCCACCGTGAATGGCTGCGAAATTGTCTGGTTTTGCCCAATTGGCAAAGGGGTATCATCGTAGGCACTATCCCAGAATGCTGAATCGACAAAGAGATGCCGCTTAACATTGCAAAAAGCGCGTAGGACACGCTCATTGGTAATGCCAGCTTTCCGAAGCGCTTCTACCATCGCCTCACGCTTCGGGCGATACTTAAAGTCTTGGTCACTTAGCTGCATAGCTCATTTTTTCAGACAGCAATCTACAACTTCTTTTGCTTCTTTTGGCGCTGATGAAGTAGTAGAAACTGAAAATGTGAGTGGCTAAAACCAAAGCGCATCTAATTGCGCAACTTGACAAGTTTTGATGAAATAGTTATATTGCTGTATCGTTATTTAGTTGAAATAAAAATGGAACTTCTCGGATATTTAGGCGCCCTTGCAATGGGCATTCTTCTGGGACTGATTGGCGGCGGTGGTTCTATTTTGACCGTGCCAATTCTTGTCTACTTCTTCTCAATTGATGCCACGCTCTCGACAGCCTACTCGCTCTTTATCGTGGGTCTGACGGCAGTAGTCGGCGCAATAAGCTACTGGCGCAATCAACTCTTAGACTTCAAGACGGCAGTAGTCTTTTCAATTCCCTCATTTTTAGCCGTCTATGCCACGCGCCGATTTCTGATGCCGCTCATTCCTGAGCAAATTGTCACCGTCGGCAGCTTTACGCTCACCAAGAACATTCTCGTGATGGTCGTCTTTGCGCTGCTAATGATTGCTGCGGCTGTCTCAATGATACGACCGCAGAAAAATCTGCCCGTTGAGGGTGAAGGAAAGCTTGAGTTCAACTATCCGCTTATCTTGATTGAAGGCGCAGTGGTAGGCGTACTTACAGGGTTTGTCGGCGCAGGGGGCGGCTTTCTCATCATTCCAGCACTGGTAGTGCTGGCTCGCTTGCCAATGAAACTTGCTGTAGGCACCTCGCTGCTTATCATCGCAGCCAAGTCGCTAATCGGCTTTATTGGCGATGTGCAAAACTACCACGATAAACTTAACTGGGTATTTCTGGGGCTCTTCTCTATCATTGCGGTCAGTGGCATTCTGGTTGGCAGTTGGCTAAGTAAGTTCATTAGCAGCGCAAAACTGAAGCCGGCCTTTGGCTGGTTCGTTTTGGTGATGGGCGTCTTCATTCTTTTCAGAGAAGCTGCCAAGCTATGAAGCAAACGAGATGGATAAGTGTGGTGCTGGTTGCACTCTCGGTGCAGGCATATAGCCAAACTTTTGAAGGCAATGCGCCGACGGTTGAGCACGAAGCCTCAGTATGGGCGCGTGCAGGTGTGCAGCTTCTGTTCGACTCGCTACCGCTATCGCTCACACTCGACACGCAACTGCGAGCAGGAGGCAAACAGGCAGAGTTCCAGACCTTGCAAGGACGAGTGCATTTGAACTATCACTTCTCACCACAGACATCAGTCTCCGTTGGCGGCATTGCATTTACACCGCAGCGTGGCATTGCGACAAACATTGCACTGCTCCAAGCAATCCACTCTTTTGCAAGCGAAGGCGTGCAACCAGCGCTGCGCATTCGCTGGGATTATCGCTGGCAAACGAATTACAATTTACCTGCTGCAACAACCCAAGCAAGCTGGCGCCTGCGCCTGCAGCCGATTTTGCTCGTGCCAATAGCCCAGAGCCTTAAGCTCTTGCTCAATAACGAGTTCTTCTTTGAAGAGCAAAGCCCATGGCTGATTGACGAAAATCGCTTTCAGGTAGGCTTGCAGTGGAAGGTGGCGTCGAATCTGTCTCTGCTGACTGCGTATCAAAATCGTGCATTCTTTGGCGAAAAGACACGGATTGAACACACGCTCTTTTTAGTGTTGCTTTGGGGGCTACGCATTTAGTTTGCAAGTTGGAACTTTTTATATTAAATTACCGTATGGTTATTCAGAATAACTCTGAATAACGGTTCTTAGTAACCTAAACTTCGTCCAACTATGAAAATCGAGCGTTTTTACCTCAACTGTTTGGCGCATGCTTCCTACATCATCTACGATGAAGAAAGCAAGGAAGCGGCAGTGGTCGACCCGCAACGTGATACCGACCAGTATGATGCATTCATCAAGCAAAATGGCTTGAAGCTCAAGTATGTCTTGGAGACGCACCTCCATGCAGATTTCGTCAGCAGCCACAATGAATTAGCTCAGAAGTATGGCGCAACAGTGGTCTTTGGCGAGAAGGCAGGCTACAAGCGTCCGCATCTTGCCGCTAAGCATGAAGAAAAGCTCTACTTGGGCAGGAATGTTGAAATCACAGTGTTCTCTACGCCTGGACACACCCCTGAGAGCGTCTGCTATGGCGTGCGTGATTTGACCAAGCCAAATGAGCCTATGTCGCTCTTTACAGGTGATACGCTCTTTGTCGGCGATGTCGGCCGTCCTGACCTCTTAGGGGCAAAAATGCCTGCTGAAGTGCTTGCAAGTATGCTCTACGACACTGTGCAATACCTTAAAACCTTCCCGGACGAAACTAAAGTCTATCCAGCGCACGGCGCGGGTTCTGCTTGTGGAAAGAGCTTAGGTAATGCGGAATTTACAACGATTGGCAGAGAGAAGCTCACCAACTATGCAATGAAGCCAATGACGCGTGAGGAGTTCATTGCGGCTGTGACGGTTGACCAACCTGAAGCGCCGAAGTATTTCAGCGAAGATGCGGTCATCAACCGAGAAGGGGCAAAAACGCTCGAGGAAGTGCTGGCAGGCGTAAAGCCTATGTCACCTGATGAATTTGAGCAAGCGATGAAAAATGGCGCGGTTGTCCTTGATTCGCGCTCACCTGACGATTTCTCGGCTGGCTCAATTCAAGGTGCTGTAAACATCTGGCGAAATGGTCAGATGGCAAACTGGGTTGGCTCGCTGATTCCAAAGTCTGCACAGATTTTGGTGATTGCGGACGAAGGCTATGAGCTGGAAGCCGCAATGCGCTGCGCACGCATCGGTTACGACAGTGTGATTGGCTATCTCAAAGGGGGAGTGCAAGCATGGAAGCAAAGCGGACGACCTGTTATCACACGCCAGCGCCTGACACCAAAACAAGCCTTTGAGGAAGTAAAGAATGGTGCAGTGCTGCTGGATGTGCGTAAGCCTGCCGAGCGCAAGAATAAGTTCATTGAAGGCTCCCTCTTTATCACGCTGACGCATCTGGAAGAAGAAGTGCACAAGTTGCCGAAGGATAAGAAAATCGTTGTGCATTGTGCAGGGGGCTATCGCTCAGCGACTGCTGTGAGCCTGCTCAACAAGCACGGCTTTATGAATGTAACCGATGTCATCGGCGGCATTGATGCATGGCAGAAAGACGGACTGCCAGTAGTCGTCGAACAAGCAGAAGTGTGCGCGTAAAGTCTTCAGGTTCCCTCGCTCTACCGGCTCTTTGAGAGAAACAAACATGGGCGGGGGAGCACAAATTTGTGCGAAATGATGTGCAGAGCAGCGGTGTGGATTTCCACCAAGCAAGGTGATGCAAAAAGGCAAAAACTTGTGCTCTCAAAAAGCAAAATCATTTGTGGGGTGTGCAGCAAGAAAACTGAGCGAAACCAAACACTGAACATTCAAAACTTAAACGCATAAACGACAGAGGAACTATGATAGAACTGCTATCTCAACCTTGGCCTTGGTATGTAGCAGGTCCGCTTATCGGACTGGTCGTGCCAACCTTGCTCATTATCGGTAACAAAACATTTGGCATCAGTTCTTCAATGCGGCATATCTGTGCGGCATGCATGCCGGCAAACATAAAGTTCTTCAAATACGACTGGAAAAAAGAGGTCTGGAATCTTTACTTTGTCGGAGGAATTTTCATTGGGGCAATTTTAGCAACGCTCTTTCTCAGCAGTGGCAAGCCTATTGAGGTCAATCCCAAACTTGCAGAGGAGATTGCAAGCTACGGTATCACTGATTTTAGCCGTCTTGTACCACAGCAACTTTTTTCTTGGGAGCAGCTCTTTACGCTAAGGGGAGTGCTGATAATGGTTGTGGGCGGTTTCCTTGTGGGCTTTGGCACGCGCTACGCAGGGGGATGCACCAGCGGGCACGCAATTATGGGACTGTCCACATTGCAACTGCCATCGCTGATTGCTACCATCAGCTTTATGGTAGGTGGGTTTCTTTCGGCAAATGTCCTTTTGCCACTTCTCTTGAAACTAAACTAACCAAAAACTTATAAAACAGAAGGTTATGCAGGTAACTGAAGCAAAAAAGAAGGAAACGCAAGGCAACGGACAGGTAACGCAAGCAGCCGAAGCAATGACAACTGAGGCGAATACCGATTTCGAGGTGCGCTCACTTGATGCAATGTGTGTGAACGAAAGCCATCTCACGCACAAGTGGTACCACAACTTGAAATATGTCGCCGTCGGAATTTTGTTCGGTATCGTTGTGGTTAAGGCAGAAATCATTAGCTGGTTCAGGATTCAAGAAATGTTTCGCTTGCAGTCGTTTCATATGTATGGCGTGATTGGCAGTGCAGTCATAGTAGGTGCAATATCCGTATGGCTCATAAGGAAGTTCAATATCAAAACGATTTATGGCGAGCCTATTGAGTTTCACCCGAAGAAGTTTAGCGTGGGGCAAATCATTGGTGGGTTGCTCTTTGGCTTAGGATGGGCTTTGACAGGGGCTTGCCCAGGACCACTTTATGCCCAAATCGGCACAGGGGCAACCGTGATTGCAGTTACGCTGCTGAGTGCCATTGCAGGCACTTGGGTCTATGGCTATCTTCGAGAGCGATTGCCACACTGAACCAAGTTTTTTCTATAACTTTCTTCTAACTACTAAACCTTAACGAAGTATGTCAGAAACGATTGAAACCACAATGCCACGCATTGGCGATCCAGCGCCAAACTTCAAAGCAATGACCACGCACGGCGAGATAGATTTCTACGAATACAAAAAAGGAAGCTGGGCCGTGCTCTTTTCACATCCAGCAGACTTTACACCTGTCTGCACTACTGAATTTATGGGCTTTGCTCAGCGCGCCGATGAATTTGCCAAAATGAATGTCAAGCTCATCGGACTGAGCATTGACAGCATTCACGCACATGTAGCATGGATTCAAAATATCCATGAGAAGGCTCATGTGAAGATTCCATTCCCTGTGATTGCAGATTTGGATATGGCGGTAGCCAAGAAATATGGAATGCTGCACAGCGTGAGCTCTACAGCAACGGTGCGTGCAGTCTTCATCATTGACCCCAACAACATCGTGCGACTTATTCTCTACTACCCGATGAATGTGGGGCGCAACATTGATGAAATCATTCGCTCAATTCAAGCGCTGCAAACAGCGGACGCAAACAATGTGGCATGCCCAGCAAACTGGAAGCCGGGCGAGAAGGTTATTGTGCCGCCGCCAAAGACTCAGAAAGAACTCGAAGAACGCTTGCAAGGTAAGTATGATGAAGTTGTAGACTTCTATTTAGTGAAGAAAGCGCTCTAAAATAGTGACCGAAAGTTGCCTCACTTCCATAGAAGGCTGAAGGGATAAACTGGGAGTGGGGCAACAGCGGTCAAAATATAGTTCTTTGGCAAAACATTGTGTTTGTTCTTTGGAGTAGAGTTGGTAGTGCAAAAAAAAGTTTAATATGGCAGCCGAAAGAAAACACATTGTCGTTGTGGGCGCAAATTTTGCAAGCTACACAGCGGCACTTGAGCTAAAAGAGATGCTGGGTGACAGGCATGACATTACGGTCATTTCGCCAACGCACAAGTCTCTCTTTTATCCTTCGCTCATTTGGTTCCCGTTCGGAATCCGCGAAGAAAAGGATATCACCTTCGATGTACGTCCTATCTATGCAAGTCATAAGATTAACTTCATAGAAACCAAAGCGACGCACTTTGATTTGGACAACCGAAGAGTAGTCCTAGCACAAGGTAAGCCAGTTCGATACGATTATCTGGTCATCGTGACAGGATTTGCAGTAGACTGCGACTATGTGTCCGGGTTGCGTCAGCACGCCTATTCGCAAAATCCAGGACCAGCAGCGGTAGTGTCAGTGCAGGGCACTGGGTGTTTCGGCGCCGCATATGAGTTTCTCTTCAATATGCGCTATCAGCTCGCAAAGCACCACCTGAGAGATAAAGCGCTGCTGATTTACATCACTTCGAGCCATACCCAGCGCACTTTGGTATCGGTGGATTCGGCAATGCACAAAAAATGTGCGAAATGCTCTTCAAGTTCTATCACATTGACAGTCGATTTAACGTATCAGTAAAAGAGTGTTGCCCTGATGGGGTGGTGTTAGAGACCAGCGAAAAAATTCCATCAGTCTTTCTGTAGCAGTGCCATGATTTCTTGGCTCAGGGTATGTCCGAAATACACCAGGATTAGGTAACGAAATGGGGGGTTATGGAGGTAGGGAATGATGAATCGGCTACCAGCATATCCTGAAGTTTATGCCATCGGTGCAGCAGTAGAAATTAAGCCACCTGAAAAAACGGAAAAACCGTGTGGTGTGCCAAAAACCAGTTATCCGACAGAGCAAGTGGCAAAAATTGCTGCCAAAAATATTGTCGCAGATATCAAGAAATTGCCGAAACAGTATGAACAGTCTTTTGCGGAGGTGAATGCACTTTGCATTATGGACACCGGCAATAGGGGAATGATGATTGCAGGCGACCATATGTTGCCACCACGAGAGCATGAGTTCATTATTCCCGGCCCTGAGGCACATTGGGCGAAAGTGGCATTTGAGAAATACTTTGTGCTCACACGAAAGCATGCAATGGTTTAATAACTAAACTTGGAGGGAGACAATGAAACCAAACATCGGCAAAACAGACAAAATCATTCGCTACGCTCTAGGCGGGCTCATCGTTGGTGCAAGTATTTACTACGGAAACTGGTGGGGAATAATTGTTGGAGTTATCCTAGCAGTAACTGCCACTATCAGCTTCTGTCCACTTTACGCACCATTTAAGATTTCAACACTAAAAGAAGAAGGCAGTACAGAAAAAAAGTAACTTTTTTCAACATTAAACTTTTTGCAACTATGACCACTAAACTCACTTACGAGACCTTCAAGCAAAAGGTCTTTGACTTCGAGAAGAATCAAGAGTGGAAATTCGAGGGCGATAAGCCATGTCTCATTGATTTCTGGGCAGAGTGGTGCGGTCCATGCCGAATGATTGCACCAATTTTGGAGGAGCTGTCCGAAGAGTATAAAGATCAGATTAATATCTACAAAGTTAATACAGAAGAAGAACCAGAGTTAGCAGCCATTTTCGGTATTCGCTCTATCCCGTCGCTACTCTTTGTGCCGCTTAATGGACAGCCGAAGATGGCAGCAGGGGCATTGCCAAAGCGAGTCCTGAAAGAAATGATTGACCGCGAGCTGTTGGGACGACGCATTATCCTAGTGAGCTAAGAGCGAGATTGCATAAGGTGCTTAGGTGTGTTATCTTTACATCCATTAAGTGTAGTTATTCAATCATAAGGGGTAAAGATGGCAATCTCGTTTAAGCAGTGGGTTACAAAGCTGGTGCAAAAAGCAAGTGCAGCAGAGGCGCAACTTTCACCCGAGCAGGAGGAAGTTGCGCCCGAAGCTGTTGACCCTGTAGAGGCAGAAGCGGCGGGGTTGAACTTTCATACGGCAATTATTAGCCATCAAAATTGGAAGGCGCGCTTCAAAGCAATGATTGAGAGTGGCATGGCCGAAGCCTTGAACCCTGATGTAATCGCACAAGATAACCAATGTGCCGTTGGTAAGTGGATTTACGGAGTTGCCAAGGAGAAGTATGGCGATCATCCGCTCTGGGAAAAATTGCGGGCTGATCATGCATTTTTTCACAGTTGTGCCAGTCGAGTTTTAGCGATGATTATTCGGGGCGATAAACAAAAAGCATTGCTGGAGATTCAGTATGGTGCATATGCACGGGCGTCTAACGATGTGGTGATGGACTTAGCGATGTTCTACAAAGTGATTAAAGCCAACTGAGCCTAACTATTGCGCTAAATTGCAGAAAAGGCTGTAATCTAAGGGGGTGGAAAAATGGTATTCAAGTATTGGGTTGAAAAACTACTTCAAAAAAAGCAAGACACTATACAATTAGATATAAGCGATATAGAAGTTGCGCCCGAAGCTGTTGACCCTGTAGAAGCAGAAGCGGCGGGGTTAAACTTTCATACGGCAATTACTAGCCATCAGAATTGGAAGACACGCTTCAAGGCGATGATTGAGAGCGGCATAGCCGAAGCCTTGAACCCTGATGTCATTGCGCAAGACAATCAGTGCGCAGTGGGTAAGTGGATTTATGGACCAGCTAAGGAAAAGTATGGTAGTCATCCGCTGTGGGAGAAGTTACGGGCTGACCATGCATTTTTTCACATGTGCGCCAGTCGAGTTTTGGCAATGATTATTCGAGGTGATAAGCTGAAAGCATTGCAAGAAATTGAACGAGGGGCGTATGCACGGGCGTCCAACGAGGTGGTGATGGACTTAGCGATGTTTTACAGGTTAGTGAAAGATTAGAATGTCAAGATTGGTAGAATTAAGACATTAATATAACATAAAACTAAAATGATGAGTAATTTAATAATGCAAGAAAAACTTGTTCGTTCTGCGCCGATTGATATTGCTGTTGTAAAGGCGATGCATCTTACTTGGAAAATGAGGGTACGTTCAGCGCTGAACGGTGTAACAAGTTGGAATGAGGTTCATGCAGAAGAACCCGAAAAGAGTGACATTGGTAGATGGATTCAGGAAGTTGGTTTATGGAAGTATCAAAATGAACCAATTTTTGAGATGTTTTTAAAGCAACATCAGCTGTTGCACGAAATTGCAACAAATATCAAGAGACTGGCGCTGACAGGTAAAACAAATGAAGCGAGAGTATTGCTAACAGAGTTAGATAGAGTATCTGAAGATTTTCTTAAACTTATTGATACCTACAAGGGTATCTTGGATGCCTACAAAGAGCAGATAAGAAATTAATGTCGCTGGAGCCTGGGAATAAAAGTTAGATAAAATTAGATGTGATGCAATAGAAGGGAAGTATCATACTTTCAGAGAGACTGTAATTTGGGTTATTGCAAGAAAACTTTATGAACCTGAATTGGTTGAAATTGATTGTATTTCTTACACTAGGAGCATTGGGTGGGTTTGCATACTACTACTTTATTGGTTGTGCAAGCGGAACCTGTCCGATTACGAGTAATCCATATATTAGCACTGCATATGGTGCGCTAATTGGTGCAGTGCTTGGGTGGGAGAGAAAAGCGGAGTCAGGAAAAAGGCGATGAAAAAATTCTTTTCTTGGATTTTGCCATTAGGGCTAGCAGCAGCTGCAGGCTTGCTACTGGGAAAGTATGTCATAGTGCCAATACTGTCGCCAAAGCCAGCTGTATCAGCATTTGCAAGTGCACCTAATTTTACGATTCAAACACTCGATAACAGGTCTTTATCGCTAGCTGACCTGAGAGGCAAAGGCGTGATTATAAATTTTTGGGCAACATGGTGCCCACCTTGCCGCGCCGAAATTCCTGCAATGGTTGAGTTGCAGAAGCAATACAGCGATAAATTTACTTTTGTGGGCATCGCTGTGAATGATCAAGAAGCGAAAGTAAAAGCCTTTGTGGAAGAAAAAGCCATCAACTATCCCGTAGCAATGGATAATGGTATTGCAAATGAATATGCCAAGCTAATTCAAGGCGGTATTCGTGGTATTCCGACTTCATTTGCAATTGATAAGAACGGAAATGTGATTGATGTCATAGTTGGAATGGGGGATAAAGCAAAGTTTGAAGAAATTATTAAAAAAACGATTAAGTAAACGCTGCTTGTGTTATGCACACCTTGAATAAAAACATGAAACATAGTTCAGTCATGATTGTTATTCTCTGTCTTGGGATTGCAGCCTGCTCTCAGTCCCAAAAGAGGGGAACAGAAGAACAAAAGACACAAGCGGAAAGAGTGCAAGTGCATCTTAAGCCACTCTCGCCTGAAGATTCTGCTAAATATCTTGAAATGGGTGATGATATAGTAGGCGAGACGAAGCGCAAAATTAGCACAACATTAATGGAAGCAATGGAAAAGGGCAGTGTAAAATATGCGGCGCAATTCTGCAATCTGGTGGCTTATCCGATTGTCGACTCAATGTCCAAAGCTCACAATGCACGCATTCGTCGTGTTTCCGACAGGCCACGCAATCCAAAGGATGCAATGGACGAAGATGAAAAGAAGGTTTTCGCAATGTTCAAAGAAAAGATGAGTCAGCCAAACGCAGAAGTAAAACCAATATTAGTGCAGTATGGTGATGGCACAGTAGGTTACTACACCCCAATTAAAATTTCAATGCCAGTGTGCCTGAAGTGTCACGGAGAAGTGGGCAAAGACATTACAACGGAAGATTATGCAGAGCTGAAAAGACTTTATCCAGAAGACAAGGCGGTTGGATACAAGGAAGGTGAGCTGCGTGGAATGTTCAGCATTCGATTTACGAAATCTTATTCTCAAGCAAACTGAATCTTATGGCAAAAGAACCAAGTGAAGCATCACTCAAGAAAGTTTGGAAATATGTAGAGCACTATTGGGAAAAGTCTGGCACCTTCCCACATCCTGACAAGGCTGTAACAGAGTCTGTAGTAAAAGGCTTAGCACTTCACATTGATGAGTTAGGCAAACCGCTTTGCCCGTGCAACTTCTACGCTGATAAAAAAGCAGAGGTACAAAAGCGTGACTGGATTTGTGCGTGTGAGGAAATGAAGCGCTACAAATACTGCCATTGTCTGCTCTTCGTAACTAAAGAAGGGTTACCAATTACGGAATACTTACCTGAAGGACACGAAGGACGTCAAATTTATGGTCTGGTAAAAGATCCAACGCCTGACAAGGGACGGGAAGGTGCAAAAGTTACACAAATGCGCGAATGATGAAAGTAAGAAATGTATTTGTGAAGATACTGCTGATAGAAGCGGTATCTCTGCTTTTCATTGCAGAGGAATGTAATGCACAAGCTGTAGAGAAGAAGGCAGTGCAAGAAACAAGTGAGAGCAAGGCAAGTTTTTCAACTAAACCAAATACAACAATGTTTAATTTTTTCTCACGGCCGACTTATCCAACAATCTCGCCGAGTGCTTTGAAAGAGCGCTTGAAAAAAGAGAAGTTAGTGTTGCTTGATGTGCGTGAGCCTTACGAGCACGCTGAGAAACACATTCCGAATTCAATTCTAATTCCTCTTGGCTCACTGCCGCAGCGCGTGAAAGAATTAGAGCCATACAAAGATCAAGAAATCATTGTTTATTGCCGTAGCGGTAATCGTAGCGGTCAAGCCTGTGAGTATTTACAGAAGTTAGGCTTCAAAGCAATTAACCTTGAAGGCGGTATGCTGGCATGGTAACCATACCGAAGGGAGAAAGACAAATGAAAGCAACGGTCGTGTATGATGGCAAGTATCCAGTTCGTGGCTACAATGAGAGAGGGAATGAGACGCGTTTTGAGCCTTCGCCTGACCATGGCGGAAGTGGCAACACAGCGGCACCAATGGAAGTATTTTTGCAAGCAGCGATGGCGTGTTCGATGATGGATGTGGTATCTATTTTGCAAAAGAAGCGCAAGCAAATTATAGATCTTAAAATATTTGCAGAAGCAGAGCGGGCAACGGAGCATCCGAAAGTGTTCACGAAAGTAAAGTTCCACTACGAGTTAGTTAGTCCTGATGCAGAGCCTGCTGACTTGGAACATGCGGTTGGTCTGTCAATAGAGAAATACTGCAGTGCATCGGCAACGCTAAAAAGAAGCGGTTGCGACGTGCAATATGAATCCGTCGTCAAGCGACCTGAGCCAGCAACAGCATAGCACATCGTGCTGCAAGTAGAAACATTTAATGCAATTAAAAAAGCGGGCATAAGAGCCCGCAAATGCACACACCTGCCAAAAAATCCTAATGCTTTAATAAACTTTCCGCTCTTCACGGCGACGGCGAATTTCTGCCATCATCTGGCTGAAAGAGACAGTTCTGGGTATTGCAGTAGCCGCGCTATCTCTTGGCAAGAGCAGAAGCTCTTGGTGTTTCTTTATGCCTTGCTCGACAGCCTCTATAAGAGCTTGACGCGGAAAAGGTTTGACAAGATAACGGAAAATTTGCCCTTCATTAATCAGTCTAATAGCTTCGTTAGCATCTTTGGAATCCGACATAAAGATTGTAACCAGTGCCGGAAAACGGTGCTTGGCAACTGCTAAAAACTCAGCTCCTTCTTCACTAGCGAGCGTGGAATCACACGCCACAACTGCAACAGGCTCACTTTCCAGAATTTTCAGAGCATCTTGCAGGGTCTCTGAAGTACGCACATTAAATCGATCGGCAAAAAGTGATTCGTAACTTTTTAGGTGGGTTAGCACTTTGTCAATAAAAAGCACCGTGTGAGATCCATCAGGCGAGGTAGACTTTGCCTGTGCAGCATGTTGCTGTGCTCTTAGCATTTGATTCACCTCATATAAATCTACTGCAGCTTTGACCGTTCCCTTAAGTTTCTCATTGTCCCATGGCTTATTAATGAAGCGCCACACTTCCCCTGAGTTAATTGCCTCAATGATACTGTCAAGGTCAGAGTAACCAGTAAGCACCACACGAATCGTATCGGGTGATAGTTCCTTGACTTTCCGGAGCAATTCTGTGCCGGTCATGCCAGGCATGCGCTGGTCAGAGACAACGACTGCAAACTTTTCTTCAGCAAGCAACTTTAGGGCATGTTCAGCACCAACCGCAGTTTTAAAGTGCCAGCCGCGAAAAACAAGGCTGATGGTATCTAACACCATCGGTTCATCATCTACAAAGAGAATGGGCGACGATGCAGTGTTCATATCCTAAGGCTTTTAATGGGTTCAAGTTGGCTGTTGAAAAGCTATGGATGTCGTCGACTTTGCTTTTTCTTTACTTCAGGCTCATCCTCAACAAAAGGTGAAACCAGTTCTGCGGTTTCAGGTTTGCTAGCCTTCGGCGATGACTTGAGAGGCAATTTTACGGTGAAAGTAGCACCTTCGCCAACTGTGCTTTCCACTTCTATGGTGCCATTGTGCTTTTCAATAATTTTGTAGCTAATAGACAGTCCTAGGCCAGTACCTTTGCCGACTTCTTTGGTAGTAAAGAACGGCTCAAAGATTTTTTTAAGATGCTCAGGTTTAATGCCAATGCCATTATCGGCAACTTTTACCACAGCCCAGTCTGGCGTCTCACTAACTGTAATGACAACTTTGCCTTTGTCGTGCTCAATCGCATGCACAGCATTAGTGAAGAGATTAAGAAAGACTTGATTAAGCTGCGCAGGGTAGCAGAGCACACTGGGGTCGCTTTGATAGTTACGCACCACCTCAATATTTTTCTCTCGAAAAAGATGCTCTGCAATTTTGAGCGATGAGTCAATCAGCTCAGATAGCCGTGCAGTTTTCATTGCAGCTTCATCAAGGCGTGAGAAATTCTTGAGGCTGCTGACCAACTCTTGAATCCGTGCAATACCTTCTAATGAATTTTGGCAAAGCCGGACCGATTCACGGTGCAATGAGACGGCTCTGGAGCGTTCCTCGACAAGGTCAATGAGCTCAGCTACTTTTTCGCTTGTGCCGAAAAGAATTTCATCTTTGAGACGTGTGTAAACATCAAGCAGGCTTTGAATTTCACTTTGTGCCTCTAAGAGCAACTGCAAGTTACCTTTAATAAATCCCAAAGGCGTATTGATTTCATGTGCCACACCAGCAACCATTTGACCAAGCGAACTCATCTTTTCTGCTTGCATAAGCTGTATCTCAGTTTGGCGAGCATCTTCCTTGAGCTTGACCATTTCGGTAATGTCACTTACAAACGTAACTTTCTTGCGTTTGCCATCTGTGCCGATAATACGTGCTGCATCAGCAAGAATATAAATCGGACGACCACTCTTATGACGCACCTCCCACTCACCACGAATTTCTTTGTATCCATCGAGATACTTTTGATGCAAGTCAATCCAAAAGTCTTTTTTCTCAGGTGGCACAACGATAGTGAAAGACTTGCCAATCAATTCTTCAGGTAAATAGCCGTAAATTTCGCAATAAGCCTGATTAGCGTATTCAATAATTGTATCTTCATTCGTAATCACAATGCCAAGCGGGGTAGAGTCAATGATGGTACGCAAGCGCTGTTCGCTCTGGCGCACCGCTTCGTCTATGTCGCTTTCCTCTTTCTTGCGAGCAGGCATTTTTGCAAGGCGCGGCAATTCTTTTTTAAGAAGCTCACGCATAAAGTTTTGGAGCCGTGCTTCGACCAGACGCAGCTCATGTGAAAAATTGCTCTCCGCACCATTGCTAACCACGACTGCAGTGGCCGCAGAAAGCTTGTTTGCATCATCAGGTGCAGGTTCATCGCGGTGCTGCAGATGGCTAGGCAAGAGTCGGCGAGGCACTTCTTTTAGAAAAGCGTGTAGCGAGAGGGCAAAATCATCTAAGGCGCGTTCCAGCGGTGCAGCAGCCACTTCACGGTCTAACTCATCGTCCAGAAGCGATTCAATCACTTCAATTTGCTCAAGTGCTTCACGCATGCGTTTGAGCGACTTGCGGAGTTTCTTGTATCGCATTTCCATAAAACGAGTGATTTAAGTTTTCAGCACAAATGCCACTCAGCGCAGTGTTCAGGTAACTTTCGTGCAAGTAAACTGGACGAGAACCCTCGTCGCTAGCCAAAACAAGTAGAAAAGCTACGACCAAATCGCATCATGAGCTGGCAGCATTGCAATGCCTACCGCATGAGCTTAGAGTGGCGCTAGCAAGTGCCTCCGTGCCCTGAGAGCAGGTATGCAGCGCTACAGTGCCATCAGCTTGTGAGCATGACCGAAATTCGTGAGAAAAACTGCAAGTCAGCAGGGAGCAAAAGCCGTGCCTTTTTCTTTTGGCTGCACAAAATGCGGTGTTTGAGAAAGTTCAGTGCTGATGAGCGCCGCAGGCTTGATAAAGTTCTCCACTGCTTCTGGAAAAATTGGCTATCTTTGCACACTCAACGCAATAAAGTTGTGCAATGAATCCAAGCCTGCAAGACACACTGGTAGAGGTTGCGCACGAGATAGCCGCGCTGGGCTTTGTTGCCAGTTATGATGGCAATATCAGTTTGCGCAGCGAGGAAGGAATCTACATTACTGCTTCACATACTTTGAAACGCAAAGCCACTCGTGCAGACGTTTGCTTGCTCTCGCTTGATGGAAAGTGGCTTGAAGGCACGCGTCCGCCATCGACCGAGTCTGAGATGCACCTGTTCATTTATCGCCATAGACCAGATGTGGGAGGCATTGTGCACACGCACCCAATTGCGACGACGGCTTTTGCCGTTGCGCGTTGCCCCTTAGATGCCGCCATTTTCCCCGAAGTGATTTTGGATATCGGCACCGTGCCCTTAGCAGAGTATGCAACGCCCAGCACATTCGAAGTGGCGACTTCGCTGTCACGATTTATCCAAGATGCGAACGCAGTGCTTTTAGCAAATCATGGTGTCGTGGTCATGGGGCAGGATGTGTGGCAGGCGTTGTATCGCACAGAGAAGCTGGAGCACGCCGCCAAAACGCTCATTATGGCAGAACAACTCGGTGGACCGAAGTTGCTCACGCAGTCGCAGTTGCAGCGGCTCTTTGAGACGCATCCGACCTTTACGAGGCGCAGTGGCTTTCGCACAGCGCCTGAGCCAGAATACCACCAACCGACACCAGCCTCTTTAGCCTAAATGGTGCAGCCAACCATTGACTTACGCAGCGATACAGTGACCAAGCCTACGCCAGCCATGCTGGCAGCTGTAGCCGCACTTAATCCATTGGAGCTGGGTGATGATGTCTTCGGTGAAGATCGGCTCACAAATGCATTCGAAGCTGAAGTGGCTGAGCTGTTCGGCAAAGAAGCTGCGCTTTTTGTGCCAAGTGGCACAATGGCAAACCAGCTGGCAATCAAAATCCAAACTGAAGAAGGCGATGAGGTGATTTGTGACGCAGGAGCTCACCTTGCAAACTATGAGACGGCCGCGCCAGCTATGCTCTCGCGCGTGCAGCTCAGAACGCTGCAAGGCGAAAGAGGCATTCTAACGGCTGAACAAATAAAGGAAGCCATTCGCCCGCAAGCTGACTGGTATCCACGCACCGCACTGGTCACACTAGAAAACACACATAATCAAGCAGGTGGAACTATCTATCCACTCTCCGAAATTGAGCGCATTGCAGAGCTTTGCAAAAAATATCACCTGCGCCTACACTTAGATGGCGCACGGCTTTGGAATGCCTGCATTGCAACGGGTCTGAAGCCCAAGGATTATGCACAATACTGCGAGACCATTTCCGTCTGCTTCTCAAAGGGGTTGGGCGCACCGATTGGCTCAATGCTACTGGGCAGCAAAGCGGCTATCCAGAAGGCACGACGCTATCGCAAAATGTGGGGCGGTGGTATGCGCCAGACAGGCGTGGTGGTGGCGATGGCAAAATACGCGTTGGAGCATCACTACGAGCGAATGGCAATTGACCACCAACATGCCAAAATGCTGGCGGCAGCCTTTTGTGCCAATCCGAAGTTTCGCCTTGACATGCGCACGGTAGAAACAAACATCGTGGCGGTAGATGTCTCGCCCTCTGGGCTATCTGAGAGTGAGGTAGTGGTGCGCTTTAAGCAGCACGGAATTTTAGTGTCCAGCATTAAGAAAAATTTTATTCGCCTAGTTACGCATTTAGGTATCTCAAGCGAAGACATACAATCGGTGTGCAACTTTATTCAAACATTTTAAGCTCTATGCATCAAGAAATTCTCGATTGGATTGAATCAAATCCGCTGGTCTATCGCCTAACGCTGGCGCTGGTGCTCATAGTGGTTTCTTTTCCACTCGGTTGGCTCTTCAAGAAAGGGGTATTGCTGTTTCGGACGAAAGTGCTTGCACGCACGGACACCAATCTGGATGAAAAACTGGCAGAAGTGCTAGAACAGCGTGCAAAGTCTATCGTGTTCTCAATTCTTGCATTGTATGCGCTCTGGGAAATTCAATTGGTAACAGATGGCAAAAGTTTAGCCATCGTGCGCTTTGTGAAAGTAATTGATGCCATCATTTACATCTATGCGGCGCTGGTCGGCATTAGCGTAGCGATTGGGTTCATTCGCGTAACAGTGGAACATCTGTTGGAATCGGCGGCTCAATCGCAGCATCAAGACACGAAGCAGCTAATGACTGTAGCACCGCTGGCCCGCAATCTCATTTCGCTGCTGGTAATCTTGATTGCGGCTGCCATCGTGATGGATCATTTTTCCATCAACATTGGCAGCATTTTGGTGAGCTTAGGTGTAGGCTCTTTGGCAGTGGCACTGGCAGCGCAAGATACAATTGCAAATATCATTGCGGGCGTCATCATTGCTTTCGACCAGCCTTTTCGAGTGGGGGACCGTATTCAACTGCCAAACGGCACGCAAGCGGATGTGGTGGCAATCGGTCTGCGCTCGACGCGCATTCAAGATTTTGACCTGAACTATCACATTGTGCCTAACTCAGAACTGGTGAAAAGCACAGTGATAAATTTTGCATACCCAACTCATAAGACGCGCGTCTTAGTGCCCTTCACGCTGCCGTTTGGTACTGATATAGGGAAGGTGAGAGAGATTGCAGTGCAAGTGATGCAATCACACCCTTTCGTTGTTGACGACCCAAAGCCTGAGCTGCAAGCGATGCGCATAACAGAGCTTGGCATTGAGGTGCGCTTAGCATGTTTTGTTGCAGATTTCACACAGCGCTTTGATACCGAAATTCAACTGCGTGAGCAAATTCACCGAGCGCTGTGTGACGCAGGAATTTCGCTGGCGGTGCCCCAGCGGATGATTAGAATCGAGAAAAATGCAGCGCCGCTGGCACAGAACCCGATTGAGGCAAATAGCTCTCAACACTAAAGGGCTGTGTGGACAAAAACAGTATGGCAAAACACATCGCAATTGTCTCGCTGGGAAATGTATCGGAAGACACAGGTGGGCGCAACTATCTCATCAACTTTGTCAAAACGCTGTATAAGCTGAACTTGCCACATCGCTTTGCCGTGTATCTGAGTCCAAATCAGAAGCATCTAATAGAGCCATTTCTCTCTGAGAATATTCGTGTGGTGGAAGTGCCGCCTCACCGCACCAGTTCTGTTGCAAAGGTTCTCAGTGAGCAAATGTTTTTACCTTTCTATCTCTCCAGAGCAGTTGATGTGGCGTATTTTCCCGGCAATTTTGTGTCGCTGCTCTCGCCTGTGCCATCGGTGGTCGCCATTCGCAGTATGCTTTACTACCACTATCCTTACACGGTCGATAAGGTGCGGTTGCTGGTGCGCAAAACGCTCACCCCCCCTTCTGCCCGAAAAGCGCGGGTGATTATTACGCCCTCAGAGGATATCAAGAAAGATGTAGTAAAGTTTGTGGGTATTAACGAAAGAAAAATTCGCGTGGTGCATCACGGCATTGATGTGGAGACGTTTCAGCAAAATTACTCGGATTTGGAACGAGAGGCGATTTTTCAGAAGTTTAGTATAAAATTGCCATTTATTTTGTACGCCTCTGCGCTCTGGGAATACAAAAACCAAGACAAACTTATTCTGGCTTTTGATAAGCTCTGGCGAGAGAAAGGTTTAGATATGCAACTGGTCATTGCGGGTAAAGGGATTGATGCGCGTGCCACTTACCAGAATCGACTGCAGGAGCTGGTCAGAGCGCATCGCTTAGAAGGGCGTGTGATTTTTACTGGTCAGCTGTCGCATTCCGAGCTAAAATACTTTTACCGATACTGCGCGGTGTTTGCCTACCCCAGCGGATATGAAAGTTTCGGCAATCCGCTCTTTGAAGCATGGGCAGCAGGGGCGCCAGTAGTGTGCTCAAATGTGCATTCGTTCCCTGAAATGACACTCGGTGGGCACTGTGCGCTGATGGTGAATCCATACAATGTCGACGAGCTGGCTGATGCGCTATACCGCGTGATAACTCACCCTTCGCTTAGGCAAAGCCTTGTAGAAGCAGGGAAAAAACGCATTTCTTCCTTCTCATGGGAAAAATGCGTGCGCGAAACACTCACGATTCTTGAAGAGGCAGTTGCATAGCAAATGTGTGGCATTGCGGCAATTTACAGTCGGTCGGTGCAGCCGTTGGAGGAAAGACGCTGTGCAATTCGTCAGATGACCGAAGCGATGAAACACCGTGGGCCGGATGGCGAGGGGTATTTTGTCGATGACTATGTCGCCTTAGGGCATCGCCGCCTTGCGATTTTGGAGCTAAGCGAACTAGGGGCTCAGCCGATGATGTCGCGCACTCCCTCAAGCAACCAGCGCTATGTAATTACCTTCAATGGCGAGATTTACAACTACCTCGAACTCAATGCAAGGCTGGCGCAGCTCGGCATTGCGATTCAATCGCATAGCGACACGGAAACTATTCTTGCCATGTATGAGGCTTTCGGCGAAGACTGCCTGCAATACCTGCGCGGTATGTTCGCCTTTGTCATCTGGGACAGGGTTGAGCGAAAGCTCTTTGCTGCACGTGACCGCTTCGGACAAAAACCACTGCTCTATGCAAAGGTTGGTGAGCAATGGGTGTTTGCCTCTGAACTGAAAGGCATCTTAGCATCAGGGCTGGTGGCACGCAAACTTTGTCTCCAAGCGGTGGATGAGTTATTTGAGACAGGCTCAGTGATGCAACCGCATACAATAGTTGAAGGCGTCTTTGCTCTAATGCCTGCACATGCCCTTGTCCTTCAGGACGGAAAGGAAAAAATGTGGCGATACTGGGCGCCGAACTTTCAACCTACAAATAGCAAAGCCCCTGCATATAACGACGCCAAAGCAGAACTGCGAGCGCGATTCATTGAAACCGTTAGGCAACACCTGATTAGTGATGTGCCACTGGGCGTGTTCCTCTCAGGCGGCGTAGATTCTTCGCTGATTGTAGCGATTATGCGCACACTGGGGCAAGAAACAAAGACCTACTCAATTGGCTTTGATGTAGGTGGCAGTGCCTACAACGAAACCTCTTTTGCCAAGCAAGTCGCCAAACGCTACGGCACGATTCACACAGAGATTGTGCTGTCGGAGCACGATATTTCAAAGGATTTGGAACACTTGGTAGAAGGCATTGACCAGCCTTCGCACGACGGAATGAACACCTACTTTGTCTCGAAGTTTGCGCGCCAGTATGTAACGGTTGCCCTCTCAGGGCTAGGGTCAGATGAACTCTTCGGTGGGTATACGCTCTTCAAGTTTGCGCAGCGACTGCTCGCCTTTCAGCGAATTACAAAGCATATCCCAAAGATAGTTCAAGATGCTGCAGTCAGGCTCAACGAAGCTGTGCCAGCAGGGATTCAAGAAAACTGGACATGGCGCGGAGTAGTGGGACTGCTTGGTGCATATCGCACTGCCTCGCAGATTTATGCGATTCGCACGATTACGCCTAAACCGCTGCGTCAAGACCTGCTGCAAGATCATTTGCCACAGCATACAACGGCTGCATCAGATAAGCGATGCGCCACTCTGACGGAATCGTTAGGGGCAACCGACCTAATCCAGACGCTGTCGTTTCTTGAGTTGAGCTGCTATATGCTCAACACGCTGCTGCGCGATACTGATGCTACCAGTATGGCTCACTCACTAGAAGTGCGAGTGCCATTTCTTGACCACATCTTTGCAGATTATGTCACCTCACTACCAGCCTCCTATAAGATTGATGCCGCAACAAAGAATATTGGCAAGAAAATCTTAATTGATGCATTCAGCGACCTTTTGCCAAAAGAAATTGTCTATCGCAAAAAAATGGGCTTTGTGTTTCCACTTGCGGCGTTTATGCGTAAGGGACGGTTCCGCGAACTGATTCAGGATACGCTTTCAGAGCAGGCGGTGCGGAGGCGTGGGCTGTTGAATCCCGATGCTGTAGCAAAGCTAAAGCGAGAATTTTTTGCAAGTGACGACATTTCCACGCAACAGTATCGCCTGCATACGCGACTATGGATAGCTACACTACTGGAGCTATGGTTAAGACGATTTCAAGTGTCATGCTAGCCAAGGCAAATCAATGCCGCATGTGATTGCTCTCTTTCAGAAGTAAAGGATGAGTTAATAACAGCAAGTCATCAAACGAAACAATACCACTTGCCAGCTAACTGTGTGTTGAACTGAGCTTTTTGCCAATGAACCACGACACAGAAAAAACAGAGACGAGTTCTGCTGAAGCGTTGGTGGGGTCAGCAAATGCAGCAGCGGCACAGCAAGCAGCAGAAGCACAGGTGCAAGACGAGCGCTACCTTGCACCACTGGAAAAATTCTATCGCCGATTTTCATCACCAATTAAAGAATTCGTTAGAAAGCAGACCTTCGGCGGAGGCATTCTTTTCCTTGCGGTCATTGCAGCGATGATTTTGGCAAATTCCAACGCTGCAGAAGAATATGCTCATCTTTTGCATCTGCCAATTGGCATTAAGATTTCCTCATTTGTATTCGAAACATCGCTGCAGCACTTCATTAACGATGGCTTGATGACGCTCTTTTTCCTGCTAGTCGGCTTAGAAATCAAGCGGGAGATTTTAGTCGGAGAGTTATCGTCGCCTCGTAAAGCACTCTTGCCAATTTTGGCCGCGGTGGGAGGTATGTTGATGCCCGCACTCATCTACTTCGCGTTCAACCCCGAAGGGGAAGCAGCGCGTGGGTGGGGAATCCCGATGGCAACCGATATTGCGTTTGCAGTGGCAATACTCTTTTTGCTTGGTAGTCGTGTGCCAAGCGCCGTAATGACTTTTCTCTTAGCGTTGGCAATTGTCGATGATTTGGGAGCCGTCGTAGTAATTGGCATTTTTTACACTGAAAAAATCTCCTTTGCTTACCTCCTTTCTGGCTTAGGAGTGCTGGGCGTAATGTGGCTAATGAATCTACTGGGTATCCGAAGGCTTTGGGTATATGCACTGTTCGGTGTGGCAGTGTGGATATGTTTCTTGGGTTCAGGCGTTCATGCAACTATTGCAGGAGTATTAGTGGCGTTTGTGGTGCCAGCACGTCCAAAATGCAATCCAGCAAAGTTTGTTCAAGACCTAAGCTTTTTGCTCGAAGAATTTGCTGCGCTGCGGAGCGAGGATAAGCTTATTCTGGCAAGCAAAGAACAAACGCAAATTGTAGAGCAAATCGATAAATCAGCCAGTGCTGTGTCTAGCCCGCTCACGCGCTTGGAACACGCTGTGCAAACACCAGTCAATCTTCTTGTGATTCCAGTCTTCGCCATTGCGAATGCAGGCGTAATGATTGCGTCAGAACAACTTGACGCGGCATTGCAAAATCCGATTACACGAGGTGTGCTGCTCGGGTTACTCATTGGCAAGCCGCTCGGTATTCTAAGCTTCACTTGGCTAGCCACCAAACTGCGTCTCGGTGATTTGCCTGAAGAAGCAACCTTCTCACACATTTTAGGTGTCGGGGTGCTGGGTGGAATCGGTTTTACAATGTCGATTTTCATTGCAGAGCTTGCCTTCAAAGCAAATGAAGCGGCTATCGCATCTGTAAAAATCGGCATCCTCCTTGCTTCCCTGCTGTCAGGTATAACAGGGGCAACGCTACTGTGGCTCATCTCTAAGAAACACACTCGCTCGGAAATAGATCAGAAGTGAGCGCAAGAATTGACTATGTCTAATTCCGAATAGCGTTCAAGGCTTGCGAACGCGCAACGCTTGCGCTTAACTTTGAAAAAACATCGCCAAAGCTATGCCGACGCTCGCGCATCGCCTTGCATTCCTTGCCGTCGCAAGTCTCTTTCTTGCTTCGACAG
>JANWWA010000010.1:0-114220 GCA_025056565.1 Chloroherpetonaceae bacterium
AGCCGTATAAGCTGAGCGATTTGCGTAGGGTGCTAAGCGAAATTGAAAATGCAGCGTAAGGATTAAAAGGTAATGCTTGCTGCACCACTCGCCTCTGACACTGTGTGAAGCAAGTTCAGCACAAGCCAAGCATAAGTTTTTCTTCCAGACCTGTCCGCTTTGCCTTGTGGCTGATAGCCAAGGTTGGTGCAAGTGATGCGCAATACTGTGCGTGTCTTCTCCAAAAGCGACACTAGCTACAGTCAAATACGCTATCTTGCATCGCAACTTGTCAGAACTTCATTGAAGGCTGCATTCAAATGATTTACTTCTTTTTATTACTAGCTATCTGTGCAGGTGCTGTTCTACCAGTTCAGGTCGGTATGAACACCACCTTGCGCCAGCATCTGGGCAGTCCAATTCTGGCTTCACTTACTTCTTTCAGCGTGGGCACAATTTGCCTCTTGGTCTATGCAGTTGTAGGGCGCTTGCCAATTCCGTCGGTGCATACTATTTCGGCTGCGCCGCTATGGTCGTGGTTCGGGGGCACAATTGGAGCGCTCTACGTAACACTAGCTATTGTGCTGGCACCACGGCTGGGTGCCACAACCCTAATTGCAGCCACGATTGCAGGGCAGATGCTCGCATCTATGCTAATTGACCACTTCGGGTGGCTAAACTTTGCTGAGCGCCCGATTAGCATTGAACGCATAATTGGCATTATCTTGCTCTTTGTGGGTGTAATCCTCATTCAACGGCAGTGAGAAGTAACGCAAGCAGGTGAAAGACAATGAGAGTTGCCTCACTTTTAGCAAGCGGCACGGAAATCGTCGCAGCACTGGGCGCAGAAGAGAACTTAATTGGCATTTCGCATGAATGCGACTATCCCGAATCGATCATGCACTTGCCACGACTTACCAGAGCCAGAGTCAATTACTTAGCGCCATCTGACCTGATTCATCTTGAGGTGCAGACGCTGATGCTGACAGCGCTTTCGCTCTATGAGGTGCATGCCGAGCAGCTGGAAGCGCTAAAGCCCGATGTGATTATCACACAAGAGCAGTGCAATGTCTGCGCCGTCTCGCTCGACGATGTGAAGCGTATCGTAGCACAGCTATTGAAGCAGCAAGTCGAGATTGTCTCGCTAAATCCAACTTCCTTGGATGAGATTTTTCAGGACATTTTTCGAGTTGCAAATGCGCTAAAGCGACAAAAGCAAGCAGAAACACTGGTGCAGTCGCTCAAGGCAAGAATTGCAGCGATTAGTGAGCGATGTAAGGATTTGCCTGAAAAGCCACGCACCCTCTTTGTGGAATGGCTCGACCCAATTTTCACAGGCGGCAACTGGATGCCTGAACTAATTGAGCTGGCAAATGGTGTATCACTGCTCTCGGAGCCAAAAAGCCGTTCAGTCGTTTACCCTATCCAAGATGTGTTGAACGCACAGCCTGATGTGATAATCATTGCGCCGTGTGGATTCAAACTCGAGCAGACGCGAAAAGACCTGCACTTGCTCACTCAAAAACCAGAGTGGAGAGCCTTGAAAGCGGTCGCAGAAGGGCGTGTGTTTTTAGCCGATGGCAATGCATACTTCAACCGCTCTGGCCCAAGAATTGTAGAGAGCTTGGAGATGCTGGCAGCGATGATGCACCCAACGCATTTTGCCGATACCTTGGCACGGTATCAAGCAACAGGACTGATTGAGCCACTGATGCCAGAAATTGCCTCGGCTTCACTGCGGCAGTAGTGCTACGCAGCGAGCGAAGTATAAAGTTTGATGAATGCCTCCACAGAGCTAGGCGAATGCCCAGCATAGTGATTGTTGAAATAGCCGAAGACCGTCTCGCACTCAAGGCTGTGAATAAACCGTGCCCACGCTAACATATCGGCTGTCTTGTCCAAAACCAGTTTGGTAAAAGGTTCAGAGAGTAGTTTGCGGTTGCCTAACCAGCGGATGTAGACGAAAGGAGCGGTCTGCACGCCAACGCCGCGCATAACAGGCTGGTCAGTGAGCACCAGTGCGACTCGACACTGGCGCAAATGCTCAAAAAAGCCATCTTTGAGCCATGAGCGATGCCGCACCTCGACAGCAATTCGAAAGGCTTGCGTTGGCAGCGCGGTGAGAAAGGCTTTCATCGCTTGAGCCGTGTCAGGTGTGGCTGCATAGTCAGGTGGAAATTGCAGCACCAGACACCCTAACTTTTCCTTCAAAAGCGAGATAATGTCGAGAAACTCCTTAGTCGCATCCAGTGCATCAAGCAGCCGCTTTTCGTGAGTGATGAGTTGTGGAAACTTGGCGCTAAAGACAAAGTTGGGAGGCGTTTTGTCATACCACCCCTCGACGACACTTTTGCGGGGAATAGCATAAAAAGTGGAATCAATTTCAACTGTCGAAAAGCGCTTGGCATACTCAGTGAGGTAGTCAGCAGGTTTGGTGCCATGCGGGTAGAAGTTACCAACCCAATCTTTCTGCGACCAAGTGGAAGTGCCAATGTATAACTGTTTTGGCATGCAGAAGAAAAGCAGTTCAAAAAGGTATGCGAGTTAATCGAGAAAGTAAGCAATGATGAAAATACCAACCATCATCATTTGCAGGGCGATTTTGGCTGCGCTGCCGACAATCATGCCAATCCAAGTTGCAATGCCAACTTTGGCAGATTGAGCAAGGTTGCGTTTAGCAAGATACTCGCCGATTGCTGCTCCAATCAGAGGCATAAACAAAATGCCAACGAAGCCAAAAAATAGCCCAATCAGCGTGCCGAGTGTTGCCCCAAAAATAGCCCAACCGCTGGCTTGGACGTGCTGCGCTCCAAGCGCTGTGGCTAAAAAATCTACCACGAATGTAAGAGCTCCCAAAAGACCAATAAAAATGAGTGGTAGCCACCCAACCTTTTGGAAGTCATCAATCCACGCGCCAGTCAAAAGACCTAAGAAGACCAGTGGGGCACCGGGCAATCCAGGCACAATAATGCCTGCAAACCCTAATATCACCAAGAGTATGCAAAGCGTCCAGTAGAGTACGTCCATCGCTGCAATAGGGATAGCGCATTGAAAATACGCATTCAATTCTCATATGAAAACTAAGCACGGTGCAGCGTAGGTGAAAGTCTTGGAGCGAAGCGATTTTTAGTTCAGTCGGGGGTCTTCAGGAAAGTTAGCAATGTAGGCATAGTCGCCGCCTTTGGCGCGCAGGACTCTGCCCCAGAGCTTTTCAGGCGGTTCGGTGAAGACAGTTTGGGCAGTTGCTTTTGAAAGATACCATGAACCGCTTCTCATTTCGTCATCAAGTTGCCCAGGCCCCCAGCCTGAATAGCCCAAGAAAAATTTAAGTTCAGCGGTGCTAACGGTTTTCAGTCGCACAAGCTCTCGGATTTCTTCGTAGTCACCGCCCCAAAAAACGCCGTCAATTACTTCCTGGCTGCCTTCAATGCGGTCGCCGAGTCGGTGAATCACGTGCAGCGTATTGGTTTGAACAGGTCCACCAAGCCAAAGCGGAGCGTCCCACTCGCCAAAGTCCTCAATCACATCTTCCAGCCGCAAGTCCAGTGGGCGATTAAGAATCAAGCCAAAGGTACCGTTCTCATTGTGTTCGCAGACCAAGACAACGGTGCGCTTGAAGTTGGGGTCTTGCAGCATCGCATTTGCAATGAGAAGCGTGCCTTTGGTGATTTCAAACTCTTTGGCTTTGGGCATTTCTTAGGCGTTATGGTAGAGTGATTGATTTTTCTTGCGTGAACTGTCCGCCATTTTTTTCCGGAAATCTGCAAGCTGTGCACTCAGTCGCTCATCGCTGAGCGCGAGAATTTGCACCGCCAGCAGCCCAGCATTGCGTGCGTTGCCGATTGCGACCGTAGCTACTGGCACGCCCGCTGGCATTTGCACAATCGAGTATAACGAATCCAATCCGTTCAGGGTTTTGGATTGCACAGGCACGCCGATAACTGGCAAAGTGGTATAGGCAGCGGTCATACCGGGCAAGTGTGCAGCCCCGCCTGCGCCAGCAATAATCACTTTCAAGCCCCTTGACTTTGCCGATTTAGCATACTTTGCCATGTCGTCAGGCGTGCGATGCGCTGAGACCACTTTCATCTCAAAGGGAATCTGAAACTCTTCCATCACGAAAGCAGCCTCTTGCATCGTTTGCATATCGGAATCCGAACCCATAATGATGCCTACCAGCGGTGCAGACGATGACGCAGTGCTTGCTTCACCATCTTTTGGCAGTGCTGCAGGCGTCTTCGACCGTGCAGATTTCGTCATTGCTGCTGGATATCCGAGACGTGTTGCAAGAGGTAACGTTTTTCAAGGTCTTGAAGTTCAGCAAGGCAGGCTCGGTTTTCTGCATCTGTATCGGGCAGTGTGATAAACCACTCGCGTAGCATTTCCATTGCAATAGGAATGGAAGTCGTGCGCAAGCTCATCACAAGCACATTAGCATCGTTCCAGCGACGTGCACCTTTTGCAGTCTCCGCATCGCCACAAAGTGCAGCGCGAATGCCTGGCACTTTGTTGGCTGCCATTGCAACCCCTGTGCCAGTCCAGCAAAAAAGGATACCATTGTGGCACTCACCCCTCGAGACAGCTTCAGCAACAGCCTGTGCAGCAGCAGTCCAACGGCGCTCTTCAGGTGAAGCATTGTCTTTGAGGGCGCCAAAGCGCCTCAGCAAGTGTCCCTTTCTCTCCAATTCCTCTATGACCGCATCGGTCAGTGCGGTGCGTTCATCACTTCCGATTGCAAGAATCATAGCGACGGACTGTTTCGTTATCCACCAAATGCGCCATATTTGCGCAGAGCATAGTTCCAGAAGAGTTTATAAGAAATATAAAATACCATTGCCCACGATAAAACCGCACCCAATCCCCAGAGCGTCTCACTAAGCGTGAGCTGGTTAGTGAGGAGTTTCGTCGGAAAGTAAGCAAGATATCCAAACGGCAAAACACGGCTCAGCGTTTGCACGACGGGAGGAAACATATCAAGCGGTATAAGATGACCAGTGAGAAACCAGAGCACTAAATTTTTCATGACGAAGAGTGTCCAGACTTCGTCCATCCAGAATGCCAGCATCGCAATAAGGAAGCCCATCATATATGCTACCACCATTCCAAGAAAGGTAGCCAAAATCGTGCAGCCGAGCATAAGCCAGTTCATTGAAAGAATGCCAGTCGCTGCACAAGCCAGATAGAGCAACATGCCGCTGACAATCACAGGCGTATTGTCACCGAGAAACACCGCAAAGTAGTAAGTAGCAAAATCAATTGGCTTTGAGAGAAATTTATTAAGGTCGCCTTCACGGATAGCACGCGCAATCTCACGCTCCGTGTAGTCGGTTTTCATCAAGTTGTAAATGATGATGCTAAAGAGGCTATACTGAATGAGCGAGGAGAAGTCATAGCTGGCAATGCGTCCTGTCTCAGTGGATTCTGTAACGGCTTTCCAAAGCAACCCTTGAACGCTAATAGGAATAAAAATTTTGCCGACGAAATCAATTACTAGCTCACTGCGATACTCCACAAAGCGCTGGAGCGTGGCGCGGTAAACAAAGAAGTATTTTCTCATTCGCTCAGCAAAGCAGCCCAGAGCTATGGCTTACGCTCGTTTTCTTTGAGAATACTGGTCTCAAGATTTTTCAAGTTAAGGCCGGGCGTGGCGGTGTAGGTTTTGTAGAGCTCGACCGCCGTTTGCACCGTGCTTTCCAGCGTGTCGCGCCGAAGCGGACGCACCAAATAGCGAAAAATCTGCACCTGATTGATGAGCTGAATAGCCAAGCCAGAATCTTTCATAGAGCTGAGGACAATAATCGGCGTGTTGGGGTTAAACGATTTGACTTCGCTTAGGAATTTGACAGGGTCAGTGTCAGGCAAACTCAGCTCGGTGATAATAGCAGCCATTGGCGTGCGCTTCAAAATTTCTATTGCTGACTGCGCCGTGCTGCTGATGTTGACGACGTAATTTTCTGCAAAAAGGTCTCGCATTGAGGCTAAGTGCGACTGATTGTTGTCAATGACGAGAATCGGCAATTTCTCTGGTATGAAGATGCGCGTGTGATTGGCAGAAGAGGAACTGCTATTAGTGCCAGCAGGCGCAGAGGTAGCAGTCGGTTGCGCAACAGGAGCTTTGGGCATAATGAGGCGAGTGCGCTGCGCAAGTTCCATGGCAAGTTTCACAGTGCTGCGAAGCTTATCCACGTCCCATGGCTTTAAGATGTAACGATAGACCTCGCCCGTGTTGACAGAGCTGAGCACTTCGTTAAGGTCGGAGTAACCAGTCAGCAGTATGCGTATCGCAATAGGATTGATTTTCTTGGCTTCGCGCAAAAACTCGACGCCAGTCATCGTCGGCATACGCTGGTCGGTTACGATGACGTCAATTTCAGGGTGCTTGCGCAGAATATCTAAGGCGTCTCTGGCACGCTGAGCAGTGTATGGGCGCTCTTCTCGGAAAAGCTCAGTCAGTGAGAGCAGCACATTCGGCTCGTCGTCGACAAACAGCAATCTACTTGGCATACTTCACCGGTTAGTTTGCTTCTCGGATAAGAACTAAGTCTGGCAGCCAAGCAACGGCGCACGCTTGCAAGCGGTTTGCTCTAATATCAGAATAATTAAGCAAAAAAAATTGACTTGCAAGCGCCCTTACGATTTAATTTTTCATTAACACGGCGGCAAAAAAACCGTCTGTATTCGTTTGGTGGGGCAAAAGCCGAAGGTAAGAATGCTCACCCAGATATGCTATCAAATTTGAAAGCGATGAACCTGCTGCAGTGTTCAGTAGCTGTGCTTTGGGCAAAACCAGCGTAAAGGATGGGTGAGCTTGCAGGAACGCTTCTACTACCTCTTCATTTTCCTCGCGAAAAAGAGAGCAGGTAGCGTAGACAACCGTGCCCCCTGTTTTGACAAGTGGGGCATATTGGGAGAGAATGTCCTTTTGCTGCTGGGCAAGGCGCATTAGCAAGCCTTCGCTGAGACGGTGTTTTAAATCGGGGTTGCGGCGCAGTGTGCCTGAGCCAGAGCATGGTGCATCAATCAGCACCGCATCGAGCTTGCCGCAATGTGTGCGAGCAAACTTTTCAAACATTGCTGGCATAATGAGCTCAATATTTTGCAAGCCTGAGCGACGAATGCGCAAGCGAATGTTGCCAAATCGTTTCTCAAACTTATCGTGCGCAAAAACCCTGCCGCGTCCTTTCATCAAAGTGGCAAGATGCAAGGTCTTTCCGCCCCCACCAGCACAAGCATCTAAGATTTTCTCGCCAGACTTTGGATTCAGTAGCAGTGAAATAACTTGGCTTCCTTCGTCTTGAATTTCAAACAAGCCCTGTCTGAATGCATCGGTTTGCATAACATTGTAGCGCTTTCGGCAGAGGAGCGCATCAGGCGAAAGCAAGCCTTCTTCCGTCTCAATGCCTTCTCTCTGCAAGATTTGCTGAAGCGCAGCACGTGAGGTCTTCATTGTGTTGACGCGTAATCCAAGTGGAGCAGGGGTATTTAGCGTGTGGTAGAGCGCATCAAGCTCTTGGATGTCAAAGTGCCGAAGAAGGCGTGCGGTCATCCATTCAGGAAAAGCGTGTCGCTGTGAAAGGGCTGATGGGTTTGTTGCATCAGTTAGATGCTTGCTCTCACTTGCGGCGATAACTGCGGCGTATAGTGTCTCAGGCTTGAAGGCAAATTTCTGTTGCATAGCGCCAAGCAAAGCATCGGCGTCTACTTGACCTTTCCGCAGAAGAAAGAAGACCAGTATAAACACAGTGTTTAGGCGTGCTGGTAAGCCTTGTTCAGAAAGAAAGGAGCAGGCAAGCTTTTCCAGTTCTAAATGCTCGCGGAGCGCACCGTAGACGGTTTCGCTGATAAACTTGCGGTCGTGTGAGCCTAAGTATTTGCGCGCTCGCAGATATTCTGACAACACTGCATCAGCAGGGCGACGACTCTTTAAAATCTCTTCATAGACTTCTGCGCTATGTGAAAGCACAAGAAGAAGGTTCATTCCGCATCACGCCGATTCATTCTTTTCGCCTTTCTGGAACAAAGCTGCACCAACTGCGCCGCCAATGCCGCCAGCTAACGGGTAGAGAATAAGCGTCGACCCTAAGCCAATGATAACATTCAGAACAGTTAAGCCTTCCTGTTGCTGCGTGCGCAGTGCTTCTTCTATCTGCTCGCGTGCCGCAGGGTCAGAGCCAAAGAGTGAGAGCAGCAGTTGACGCCATTCCTCTGCGCCAAGTTGGTAATCAAAAAGCGTTTGGAGGAGAAGAAAAAGCGCATAGTATGCTACACCGCCGACCAGTCCAGCCAGTGCACCTAATTTGAAGCCCTCACCACCTTTGAGCGTAAGTTGATATGCACTGGTGTATTGGAATGTGGCCACCGCACCGCCTATCATAACACCCAAACAGCAGAAGTTAATAAGGCTAAGGTAGGGCACAAGAGAAGTAATCACAACAACTGCCGCACCCCACATTACGGCTGTGAAGTTGTCGGGCTGCTCTTTTGCAGGTGTAGGTAAATTTTCTTCTGGCATATTACCTCCTTGACAGTTTGGTGTCAGGTTGTGTTACTGACGCTTAAGCATGTTCGGTTCTCACCCAATTTAGAACGGTTCGCAGGCGGGTTCTTCATGCGTAACGCAGTGAATTGCACCAAGACCCCAGATAAGGTGGGTGCAATCAATGCCGTGCACGCGGCGTGTCGGGAAAAGGCTTTGCAAAATTTCCAGTGCTCTGATGTCGTTCTTAGAGCGAAAGGTAGGCACTAACACAACATTATTTGCAATGTAAAAATTCGCATAGCTGGCAGGCAAGCGTTGCCCTCGCTCATAGACTGGTTCGGGCATTGGAATGGTTACAATCCTGAATGGCTTGCCATCTTGATCGGTCATTTTTTGCAGTCGCTCGTAGTTTTCTCTGAGTGGCTCATAGTTGGCATCGGATTTGTCTTCTTCAATTGCTGTAACAATAGTATCAGGACTGACAAAACGCGTGATGTCATCAACGTGACCGTCTGTATCATCGCCAACAATGCCTTCGCCGAGCCAAAGAATATGTGTAACCCCCAGATAGTCTCTAAGCATTTGCTCAATTTGTGTTTGAGAGAGATGGGGATTGCGGTTCGGGTTTAGAAGGCACGAAGTAGTAGTGAGGAGGCAGCCTTTGCCATTTACATCAATTGAACCGCCTTCGAGAATCATTTGCGGGTGAAAGCAAGGCAAGCCTTGCCATTCTGCAATTTTAGTTGGGATAGCGTCGTCTAAGTCGAATGGTGGGTATTTGCCGCCCCACGCATTGTAGCCCCAATCAATGATGGCTTTCTCAATTTTGCCATTCTGCTCGCGTAGAATGTAGTTCGGACCATGGTCACGGCACCATGCATCATTTGTGCCAAACGGGTGAAAGAAAATGCGCTCAAAATAATCACGTCCGATACCACTCTTTCGCATAAGGGTGAGAACCTCTTGCTCCATTTCAGTGCCTGTTGTGTTGATATGCACTTCCTCGTGTGGCACAAGAAAGCGGACAAGCTCCACAAATGTAGCCCAGATTTGCTCCATTGATTTTTCAGGCCATGTGTGAATGTTGTGCGGCCATGAAAGCCAAGTGGCTTTGTGCGTAACCCATTCGGGAGGCATTCGATACCCCAGTTCTCTTGGTGTCATTGCAAAAGATGAGTGTTTGCAGCTCTTAGAACTTCTCGGGCGTGTCGCTGGCAGTAACTGATTCAATGGGTCTGGAAACCTTGCGCACGCGAATGTTGATACTTTCCACAAAGAGTGAGAAGGCAATTGCAAAATACATGTAGCCTTTCGGAATCTCGAAGTGCAGCCCTTCTGCAACCAGCACCACACCAATCATCAGCAGCATTGACAAGCCTAAGACTTTCATTGTAGGGTGGCGCTCAATGAAATCGCTAATGCCTTTTGCAAAGGCAATCATCACGGCAGTTGAGATAAGGATAGCCAGCGCCATCACAAGAATCTCTTTGGCAAGCCCAATAGCAGTAATGATCGAATCAATTGAAAAGACAAAGCTTAGCACTGTCGACTGCAAGAGCACACTACCAAGTGAATCTTTGACAGCTGCTTTTGGTGCGTTTTCACCTTCCAGCTTGCTATGAATCTCCATAATTGCTTTGAACATCAGAAACAAGCCGCCCAGCATCATTACAAGGCTTTTGCCAGATAGGGCGATGCCAAACAGTGAAAAAAGTGGTTCATTGAGCGTAGCAAGCCATGAGATTGCAAAGAGAAAAAGTAGGCGCAGCAGAAGCGCAATCACAAGGCTTAGCACGCGAGCACGCTCCTTAAGCGAAGCAGGGAGCTTGCCTACCAAAATTGCAATGAAAATGATATTATCGATACCCAAAACAATTTCCATAATCGTAAGGCTCAGGAGACTAAGGAGGCTATCGAGCTGCAAGAGCGTATCAAGCATTGCTATCTTAGGTTTCGGCGCAAAGCTATACAAATCACGCTCTCTGCACAACTTTCTGGCTAAGCATTTACGGCTTTTCAAGAATAGGAAGCTTGCCACAGGCAGAGCACACATTCATGGCTCGCCTTCGCCAAAGCAAACAAGGTAGTGCGCTAACTCAACATTGACTTAACAGAGAAGCGTTAATTTGTACAAATTGCAAACCCTTTGAGCTATGCTGGAACTCTTAAAAAAGTTAGATGCAAGGATTCAAGCAGCAAATGATCCACGCGACATTGTCGACGCCCTCAACGATTACGCTTGGAGCGTAATGCGCACCGACCTTAGAAGCGCAATGACGCGCGCAGAGCAAGCCTTGGAACTGGCAAAGAATTTTTCATATGAAGGCGGCGTAGCCCGCAGTTTGCGCAACCGGGGATTGTGTCATCACCAGTATTCAAACTATGAGGCAGCTCTGCACGACATCAACGAAGCACTCTACCTTTTCCGAAAAGTGGGCGATGCTTCCGGTGAAGCCAGCGCACTCAACAACTTGGGGAGCATTTACGCCGACCTTGGTGAATATACACGCGCACTCGACTACTTTGAGCAAAGCTACAAACTTTACCGCGACCTTGATTACAAAATTGGCGAAGCGGCGAGCATTACCAACTTGGGGGACATTTACTACCGATTGGGTGAATACTCCCGCGCACTGGGATACTTTCAGCAAAGCCTTGAACTCTACAAAGACATCAAACACAAACAGGGCGAAGCCACTGCCTTAGCCAGCATTGGCAATGTCTATTCTGCGTTAGGTGCGCATACTCAAGCCCTCAATAACCTGCTTGCTAGCCTCCAACTCTTTGAATCCTTAGGCGATAAGCAAAGTCTGGCTACCACGCTAAAAGACATTGGCGCAGTCTATGAAAAATTAGATTCCAGTGAGCAAGCGATTGAGTATTTTGAGCGCAGCCTTTCTTTGATGGAGCAGATTGGAGACCGACACGGGCAAGCGATTGTGCAGTTATCGCTTGGGCAATTTCTACTCTCCAAAGAATTGCTTGACCAAGCGCAGCCACATCTTGAACGCAGCTTGGAGGTAGCTGAAGAAATCAATGCCAAGCCTGAGATTTACCGCGCCCATCAAGCACTGGCAGAACTATACAAACTCAAGGGCAACTATCGTAGTGCGTTTGACCATATTGAAAAGTTCTACCAAATCCGCTCCGAAGTGATAGGCGAAGAACTAAACCGCAAGCTGACCAATCAGAAAATCACATTTGCAGTCGAGAAAGCAGAAAAGGAAGCGGAGATTTACCGCCTCAAAACAGTGGAGCTGGCTCAGGCAAACAAAGCACTGGAAGAGGCAAACGCGCTTAAAACCGAGCTGCTGCACATTGCCGCTCACGACCTCAAAAATCCCCTCACAGCCGTGATGACCTTCGCTGAGCTGATTCGTGAGCAAGCAGACGATGTAGAGTTTGTCCGCACTCAAGCCCAAGCGATTTATCAGTCGACTGAGCAGATGTTTAACCTTGTAAAAAGCCTCTTAGAGCAAGCGGCCCTGGAGAGCGGAAAAGTGGAGTTAAATAAGAAGGTTGTCGATATAGCCACGATTGCAGAGTTTGTAGTGAAGCACAACGAAATGAACGCACACAACAAAGGTCAGCAGATTCACTTGGCGTTAGAGCGAGAAGCATATGCGGAAGTAGATGTCGAGAAGATGCAGAGCATTTTTGATAACCTGATTTCCAACGCCATCAAGTATTCGCCGCACGGACGCCACATTTGGGTCAGTGTCAAGAAGAAATTGCTCACAATCGATGGCGTCGAGCTGACCAGTGGCAACATTCCGACCAAAATCATCTTTGAAGTGCGTGATGAAGGCCTAGGGCTGACCGAAGAAGACAAGCAAAAGCTCTTCGGCAAATTTCAGCGGCTGTCGGCACGTCCAACAGGTGGCGAAAGCTCCTCTGGCCTGGGGCTTGCAATTGTCAAACAGTGGGTAGAATTACACGGCGGACGAGTGTGGGCAGAGTCGGAAGGCAAAAACAAAGGGGCAACATTTTTTGTCGAACTGAATGCCGCAGAAAAGCCGGCTGCACTCGAGGCAGAAACGGCATAGCAAATGCGACATTTGACAAATCACGTGCAGCCTCAAGGTTTAAGCTCATTCGCCCAGTGCCTTCAGCTTAAAGCTCTGGCGATGCAAAGGTGAGCGACCATATTTGCGAATAGCAGCGATATGCTCGGGGGTAGGGTAGCCAAAATGCCGCGCAAACCCATACTGGGGAAATGCCGCATCTAACTCTATCATATACGCATCACGATACACTTTTGCCACGATGGAAGCAGCAGCAATCGAGAACACCTTCGAATCACCTTTCACAACGGTCTTGAAGGGAATGCTCAGTGAGGATTTGAAAGAGTTTCCGTCAATAAGCAGAAAGTCAGGGAGAGGGGAAAGCTGTGCAATCGCTTGCGACATGGCTAAAAAGCTTGCATTAAGAATGTTGAGGCGGTCAATCGTTGGAACATCAACTACCCCGATAGCAACCGCAGCGGCATACAGGCGAATTTCGGCAGCAAGGTCAGCCCGCTCGCTGGGAGAGAGTTGCTTAGAGTCGGCTACGCCTTGCAAGGCAGCTGGCGGAACAAAGCCCCGTTCAAACATCACAGCCGCAGCCACCACAGGCCCTGCTAATGGGCCACGACCAACTTCATCGACACCGCAAACCCACTGATATTGCGCCCAGAGCAGTTGCTCGTAAGCAGTGTCAAGTGTTTGATGAACTCGACGATGGCGCATCTGGCAAGAGCATCACTCAATGTTTTTATGCCGCATCGCCTCATACAAAAGCGACTGATAGATGTCGTAATCGCGCTGGAGGAAGCAAACGAAGAAAACTTTTTTCAGCATGTAACTCTTTTGAAGAAAGGCGTCGACTTCAGAGACCGCAATTTGAGCCGCACGCTCATTAGGAAAACTGTATGCGCCTGTGCTAATGCAGGGAAAAGCCAGCGTCTCAATGCCATTTTCTTCAGCCAATTTGCACGAATTGCGGTAGCACTCCGCTAAGAGTTCATCTTCGCCAAATGACCCACCTTTCCAGACAGGGCCAACAGTGTGGATAACATACTTTGCAGGCAAGTTGAAACCTGGCGTCAATTTTGCCTCGCCTGTCTGGCAACCGCCTAACTTGGCGCAGGCTTCCCGCAGGAGCGGCCCTGCAGCACGATGAATGGCTCCATCCACTCCGCCACCGCCCAAAAGTGTGGGATTGGCAGCATTGACAATCGCATCAACATAAAGACGCGTAATGTCACCCAAAATTGCTTCCATTCGAGATTCCATAGCAGCACATATTTTTTATGCCGTTGCAACCCTGCTTCAATGTGGCGTTTTGGGTTCAAACACCAGCGCAGCCGAATTCATACAGTAACGCAAGCCTGTTGGCGTTTGTGGTGCATCATTGAAGACATGTCCAAGATGTGCATTACAGCGACTGCAAAGCACTTCGTCACGCACCATACCGAAACTGTAATCTTTTTCCGTCTCAATGCAGTCAGGTTGAATCGGAGCGTAGAAGCTAGGCCAACCTGTGCCAGAATCAAACTTGGTGTCGGAACTAAAAAGCGGCTGACCGCAGCAAGCACACTTGTAAATCCCAGCTTGCTTGTTGTTCCAATACTTATTCACGAAAGGAAACTCCGTGCCTTTCTCACGCGTGATGCGATACACATCAGGTGGCAGAATTGCTTTCCACTCTTCAGGTGTCTTGACGATTTTCTCTTTCATTTTCTTCTTTGGATTTGTGTTAAGTGAATCGCTTGAAGGAGGCGGCAGGGTTTGTGTCTGAGCAGATTGCGACAGCTCTCGTGCCGATGGCGCCACGCATGCGCATAGCGTTAGCAAGAGAAAGCTAACGGGGGATGTGCCGAAGGAAAATCTTGCCCAACGTAGCTTGGAATTTTCAAAGCATCGCATATAGATTGCCAAAGCAGGAACTTGAAATGATTTGGTGCGCAAAAATACAACACGCAGCGTGTATTGCCATCGCACTGCTTTTCTTAGCAAGGCAATGCGGGTTTGCGCAATCTACCACGACCAAAGATAGGTCTGAGGTAGAAACTTTGCGGAAAGAGCGACGCGAAACACAAGAAATGCTGCGCTCACTGCAGACGCAAATTGAGCAGTATGAGCAAGCCCTCCGCACCATTGCCGAAAAAGAACGCCTCTCACTGAAAGCGCTGGAAACAATCGAAAAGCAGCTTAGTCTTTACCGCGCAGTCCTCAAAGGGTTAGAAAAAAATCAAGAAAAACTGAGGCGAGAAATTGAGCTAACCCAGCGCGAGCTTCTGCAAGCTGAAAAGGAGCTGGCAAAGATGAAAGAAGATTTTGCACGCTATGCAGTAGGCATCTACAAGTTTGGAGTGCAACGCAATGAAGAAGTGCTATTCTCAGCGGCATCGCTTAACCAAGCAATCGTGCGTCTGGAGTATATCAAGCGCTTTGAGCAAGCCGGTAAGCTTAAAATTTTAGACATCACCGCAAAGAAGCGCCAAGTTGCAATGCTGTATGACACGCTCTCGGAAAAGTATCAGGAAAATCGTCAAACACTGGACGAGAAATTGCGTCAAGCAGCGGCTTTTGAGCGGCGCAAAAAAGAGCGAGAGACGCTGCTATGTGAGCTGCAGAAAAATAAGAAGAAGTTAAAAGAAGAGCTCGAGCAGCGGCAAGCCAAAGCCAAGACTTTGCAGGCTGAAATCAATCGCTTGCTGGCACTGGAAGAAAAAGCAATCGAGGCAGAGCGAGCACGCGCCAAAGAAGCAGAAAAACGGCAGCGTGAGAAGAAAGTCGCTGAGGTTGCACCTCACAGTGCTGCAGCGGCTGGTGACGGAATACCGCCCCTGAGTGGAGAGGTCAAACGCTTTGAGGACTATCGCGGACGCTTGCCCTGGCCGGTGCGTAGCGGGGTGATTGTGCGCGCCTTTGGCGAAAATGTAAACCGCACTCTGAAGATTGTAACCTTTAACAACGGTGTGGATATTTCCGTCGAGAAAGGGGCAGAAGTCTTTGCCGTGGCACCCGGAAAAGTTACGCAGGTGAGCTACCTGCCAACCTTTGGCAACATTGTGATTATTCGCCACGCCGATGGATTTATCACTGTCTATGCGAATTTAAAGGATGTGCGCGTGGCAAAAGGTGAACTGGTCGGGGCACGTCAAGCGATTGGGCGCGTGCAGCCAAGCGAAAACGGCAACGCGATTGTGCACTTCGAGGTCTGGCAGGGCAAAGAAAAGCATAATCCCGAGCTGTGGCTTGCAAAGAATTGAGGAATTGACACACCCTCTTGCACTGCTTGACGTGCTAAGAGAGGATGTCCACCTCACAATCTGTAACACAAGTGCAACAAGCAAGCTAGTCTAATAAGCAGCAGAGTGATAGCTACATGGTTACTCTACAGCGGGAAGTTCCACGATAAAGGTTGCACCTTTGCCTTTGCCGTCGGATTCTGCCCACACTTTGCCGTTGTGCAAATCCACGATGCGCTTAACCAGCGCTAAGCCCAAACCGACTGATGTTTCACCGCCTGTTGGCTGAGCTGACAGTCGCTGAAACTTGCGAAACAGTAGAAACTTATCCTCCTCGCTAAGTCCCTGTCCTTCATCATGCACTTCAATGCGCCCCATCTGATTTTCTTTGCATACCGTTACCCAAATCGTTTTACCAAATGGCGAATACTTAATTGCATTAGAGATAAGCTGCCCGACCATTTCTGTGAGGCGGTCTTCATCACCAAAGACGATGCAATCGCTTCTGACACTGAGTTCAATTCGCTGCGATTTTTTCGCCGCAAGGTCTTGGTGGCGCATTACAGCAAGCTCAGCAAGACCTTTGAGGGAAATATCTCGTTTGCGAAGCACGAGGCTTTCGATGCCGAGAATATTTGAATCCAGCAGCTTATCGACCGTTACGCTCATTCGGTTGGCAAGGTCACGAATAATGTTCAGGTATTGAACTTGTAGATGGAGCGGCACCTCGCCATTTAGAAGCATAGTTGTGAAATCCATAATGCTTTTAAGTGGCGTTTTAAGTTCATTTGCGGCTACGCCAATCAGTTCAGTCTTGAACTCATTAGCTGCTTGGGCAATTTCTCGCTGGCGTTCAGAGTTCTCTTTCTCGAGCTGCAAGTCGCGTGTGCGCTCCTCGACCAGCTTGCGTAGCTCTTCTTGCTTGGCATTCATTTGGCGAATGCGCCATGACCACGCACCAAAAGCTGTCAGCACGATGCTGAATGCACAAACTAAGATGAACCAAAGTGATTGATAAAAGCGCGGTTCAACTTTGAACGAAATGCTAGCACCTTGCTCATTCCAAATGCCATCATTGTTGCATGCTATGACGCGAAAGGTATATAGCTTCGGAGGCAAATTGGTGTAAGTAATCTCCCGCTCATTGCCCATATCGTTCCAGTCTGCGTCGAACCCTTCCAGCTTAGTCTTGAAGCGCATCTTCTCTGGGGCAACGAAGGAGAGAGCCGTGTAGTGAATGTTGTAACGCTGCACGTCAGGAGGAAAGACAAGCTCAGGTGAGGGGGATGTGATACCTTTGTCCGTGCGAATGTGCTCAATGCGGACAGGCGGTACCAGCGGGTTGTAACGAATTCGATAAGGGTTCACGACCACGACGCCTTTGCCAGTTGGAATCCATAGCTCGCCAGTTTTGCTGGGACGCACAGGCATACAGGCGCCAGTTACCTCACTAGTTTTCATTCCGTCGGAGCGATCGAAGGATTTTGCGTTAAGTCTCGCTATCTTGCCATCTAACACATCGCATAGCTCCTGAAACGGGAAAAATGAAATGCCGTTGTTCCCACCTGTCCAAACATTGCCTAGTGAGTCCATTACAAGAAAAAAGACGGCCTGCGAGTAAAGCCCGTTGTTAGTGGTTGCATTTGTGATGCGTCCAGCTTTGAGGCGAGAAATGCCCATATTGGAGCCGAAGAGCATAGATCCATCGGGCGCTTCCATTGCACAGAGCACAACTCCTGAAACAAGACCATTAGCAGATGTGTAGGTAATCAGCGAATCGCCTTTGATGCAGCCAATACCGTTACCATCGGTGCCAAACCAAATGCACTTGTCTCGGGATTCATAAATGAAGGTAATGGAGTAGCGTGTGAACTGACCAAACTTGGGCAAGTTGTAAGGTCGGAGCGAATCATCTACCAGTTGGTATAAGCCACCGACACTGCCTGTCCAGATGCGCTTGCGAGAGTCTTCATAGACGACACGCACGCGGTCGCCCGCGCCGCCACCAACGGAGAAACACCTAAATGAATTGCCCTCTAAGCGGCAGATGCCAGAGTAGGTGGCAAAGTAAAGCTCCCCACGAGAGGTGCGCAAAATGTAGCGCACAAGGTCATCAGGCAACCCATTTGCGGTAGAATAGTTGATAAACCGACCGTCGACAAAGTGACTAATCCCACCAGCGGTTGCAATCCAAAATGAGCCATCACGGTCTTGATACACGCCATAGACAATATCATCTATAAGCCCTTCACGTGAGGTGTAGGTAAGAAACTTGCCGTCTTTGAAGCGGTTCAGTCCGCCACGATAAGTGCCAACCCAAAGGTTGCCTTCACAGTCAAAAGCCATCGTTTGAACTTGGTTATCGGTCAGCCCATCTTTTTTGGCAAAGTAGGCAAACACAGGCTTGCCCGTTTGCCCAAAGCGCATACGACAGATGCCGCCATTGTAAGTGCCAATCCAAAGCACGCCAGCTGTATCGACCAGAACCGAAAGCACGCGATTGTGGGGCAATCCGTCAGCCGTTGTGTAGAGCGAGAAGCGACCATGTTGATATCGGTATAGCCCACGGTCGCCTGTGCCCATCCAAAGTGAGTGCGTGAGTGTGTCTTCAGTGATAGTCCAAACTGAACCTAAACTGAATCCATCTGACTCTGTAAACTGCTTGAAGACACCCTCTTTGAAACTCCAAAGGCCGCCCACGGAGCCAATCCAAAGTGTGCCTTCTTGGTCTAAGGTCACGTGGTTGATGGCATTTTGCTGCACATCGCCTGGGATTCGGTAACTGGTGATTTGCCCACTGGCAGAAATGTGAGCAATGCCTTCGCGTGTGCCGATCCACATTCCGCCAGCTCGGTCAGAGCAGAGATGATGCACCACATTGCTGGGTAAGCCATCTTCAACCGTGAAGGTCTTGAAACGACCGTCTTTAAGCCGCGTAACGCCGCCGCCATTTGTTGCAAACCACAGGCTACCATCTGCAGCCTCGCGAATTGACCAAATGCCGTTGCCTTTCAGCTCGGGCGTATTGGTGGTATTGAAAATGGTAAAAGAAACACCATCGAAGCGCGCAAAGCCGTCAAAAGTGCCAATCCAGATGTAGCCATCCGACGATTGAAAGATGCTGAGAATCGCGTTGGAAGGCAGCCCCTGCTCACGCTGCCAGATGTCGTGCATATATTGCGTAAAGCTCTTTTGCGGGTCTAATGCAAAAAGCCAGCGAGGCGCAAACGCTATCGTGAGAAGTAGGGAAATCAAAACGGAAGAGAGCGCATAAGTGCTCATAGAAAAGAAAGACCCTGACTTGCCCTTATACTGACACTCAAAGTCTCGAAGAAGTGGTGCGTCGTGCATTAATCGCTATGTGTGAAGAAGCGCAGAGTAAAATATACTCAAATGCGTAGGAATTGCGATAAGACAGCGTTAAATCGGAACATTACGAAGAGAGGCAAAGCCTGCAAGCATAGCGCAAGTTGTGCATTGCGCAAATGAAGCCATGCGCCGTATCTTTACATTTCTTCAACCAAAGCATCACAAAAATGCATCGTTTGCTGATTAACTTACTTATCATAGCTGCACTGGCAAGCTCTATAATGCTCATCAGTCACTCAGCTGCTGCACAGGCGACGCAAAAAGGCTTTAAGATTGACTCTACCACGCAAGCGGCGCTGAAAGCTGACAAGAAAGCCAGCGACCTGTACGCCAAAGTGCGAGCAATTGAAGAAAGTGGTAAAGCCCAAGAGAAAAAGGCGGAGTTGGTAAAGGCGTATATGGAGTTTGCAAACTATATGACTTTTTCGGCACCTGTTCCACCCGCTATCAAGTATCGACCTGCACTGAAAGCTTATCGACGTGTGTTAGAGCTGGAGCCGAATCACGCTGAGGCGATGAAGAACAAGCAGCAAATCGAGGAAATCTACAAAGCAATGGGGCGACCCATTCCGCAAGATTGATGACCAGCAAGGCGGTGCGGCAAAATGCAACGTGGTTCACTCCAAGTGCGGTAGGTCTTTTGGGGCTGTCGCTGTGGCTGCTGTGGCCGCTGTATGCGAAGGCACAGGACAGCGATGTGCGTGTCTTGCAGTCTTCTGAGCAGAGCCTAACGCTGGAATTCAAGCCAGTCTGGCAAGCCCCTGTGCAGCGTGAGATTGAGGGGCGAAGTTACCTCGAGCTAAATTTTCTATTCGCCTTGCATCAAAGAGAGCGCATAGGCTTGCCGCAAAAGCCACTACGTGCAGTGTCTGTAATTGTGCCTTCACGCAATAGGCCTACCGTAGAAGTCGTTGCGGCTGAAAGCGAAGAGTTGCCAAATGTGCTACTTGCCCCTGTGCCCCGTGAAGGCGCAATCCTCCACGAGCGAGTCTATCAGTGTGCACCAAATTACTTTGTGAAGCAGCCTGCAGTGCTGGTTGAAGTGTCAGAACCCAAAGTGGCGCGTGGTGTCTATATCTCGCAGCTCTCCTTTTATCCTTTGCACTTTAATCCAGAGAAACGCAGCGTTAGAAAATACACACGCATCGTAGTAAGGCTAAATTTTGCCGAACCGCAAGGCGTGACGCCTATTTTGCAGGCGGCGGAAGATGAGTTTTGCGCGGGACTACTTGGCAAAGAAAACACAATAAAACTTTTCTCCTCATCGCCAAGAGACAAATCGGTGCAAGCTTCCTCTGCGCTGCAAAGTGTGCTACGCTCAGGCAGGTTCTACAAGCTCGAAATTCGTGAAGAGGGCGTGTATCGACTTGACCGTGCCTATCTGGAATCGATTGGCATCAATGTGGCAACCGTGAACCCGAAGCGCATTAAAGTTTATCAGAACGGAGGCGAAGAATTAGATAAGCGCGTGAATGCACCAAGAATTTCAGACTTGCAAGAATGTGCCATTTTCGTATCAGGCGAAGAAGACGAGCGCTTCGATGCGAATGATTTTGTGCTCTTTTATGCCAAAGCTGCCTCGGGCATCAAATACGATTCTGTGCGCGGGCGGCTGACGCACTACCTGAACCGACTGTCAAACTCAGCGTTTGTTTTTCTTGCGCTTGATGGTGAAAATGGTAAGCGCATTCGCACCGTGCCATCGGTGCAAGCGACATCGCCTTTGCGACCAAGTGCATTTGAGTGGCTGTCGTTTGTGGAAAACGACCGCATCAATTTTTCAAATACAGGACTAAATTTTTTTGATAGTCCGCTAACACTAAGCCGCAATCGCGTAACCTACAATCTCAGTGCAGCTGGCATTGACCGCACACGCCCTGTGCAGGTTTCGGCGCGCATTATTGCTGCAACTACAGCCAGTGAGACATTCATATTGCGTGAGTCTGGCTCGCTTATCGCACAGCGCGCCACAGGCATCACGCAAAATTTAGATGCCTACATTTTGGGCGCTGAATTCCGCATTGAGCAAACGCTGCCGGGCACAGTGATTCAAGGTGAGCAAACAAATACGCAGCTGGAGTTTCTTGCAAGTTCAGAAACCTCAAACCTCTACCTCGACTGGATTGAGCTAAGCTATGCACGGCAGTTCGTAGCACAAAACGACTTGCTGCGCTTTAATTCGCTGGTGGGCTTGCGTGCATCGCAAGCGGTGCAGTATGAGGTAACGGGTTTTTCTGCCACGCCGACCGTTTGGGACATTACCGACCTTGCAAATCCAGTGCGTGTGGCAGGGGAAGTGGCACCGACCAGCATGCGCATGATCCGCAATGAGCAACCACAAGCCTATCGTGAGTATGTGGCATTTTCAGAACGCACGGCATTTCTCCGACCTGCGTCAGCGCAACTTGTGCCAAACCAAAATCTGCACAGCCTTGCTGATGCAAGCAATCCGAATGCTTTCCCAGAGCATCTGATTGTCTATGGCGAAGACTTTCGCACCGAGGCGGAGCGACTGGCGGCCTATCGCAGCAACCGTGCACGGCATGGCGACCTTGCGCTGCGAAGTGTAGCAATTAGCGTAGGACAAATTTACAATGAGTTCTCTGGCGGCAAGCAAGATTTTACGGCAATTCGTGATTTTGTAAAGCTGCTCTACGACTATGCACCTGCGGGACGCAAGCCAAAGTATCTCCTACTTTTCGGCGATGGCGATTGGGATTATCGGGATATTACAGGACGGCGATATAGCAAAGTGCCCGTCTATTCGTCTGAGGAAAGTCTGTTAGAACTCTCATATGCTGCAACCACCGATGACTTTTTCGTCTCCGTCGATGGCGAAGACCTTGTGCCTGACCTTGCCGTAGGGCGCTTCACGGTGCAATCGTTAGCAGAAGCGCGCACTGCAGTGGATAAAACCATTGAGTATGAAACAGCAGCAGAGCAGGGCGACTGGCGCAATCGAGTGGCATTTGTTGCAGATGATGGGCCGAATGGAAACAAGCCCTCAGATTTCAACCTATTTGTGCGCGATAGTGAAAACACAATTGAGGTGATGCGTCGTATAGCGCCATATATCAACCCAGTTAAAATTTATGCTTCATTTTTTCGGGCTGAGGCGGCAGCAGGTGGTATGCGTCGTCCAGGTGCAGCTCGAGAAATCATCACTCAACTCAATCGTGGCGCACTAATTATCAACTACATTGGGCATGGCAATCCGAGCGTCTGGGCAGCAGAGCGAATCTTTGAGCCAGCCGTGTCATTGCCGCAACTGTTCAACCGAGCACGTCCCACACTGTGCATTACGGCGACATGTGATTTTGGACGCAATGACGACCCCAATCGACAGAGCGGGGCAGAGCAGATGTTTGTGCTGCCTACGGGAGGGGCAAGCGTGCTGATTCCAACGAATCGCTCCATTTTCACAACCAGTGGCTCAGCGTTGCCGCCCTTGCTATTTCAGCGTCTCTTTGAGCGGGATGCAAACCAACTGCCTATCCCGCTGGGCATTGCGCTGTTTCGCTTTAAGTTGGGGCTGCTCAATACAAGCGATGCAGAAAAGTTTTACCTTTTGGGTGACCCCGCCTTGCGCTTAGGCACAGGACGCACACTGGCTCAACTCGATTCGCTAAACAACATAGCGTTGCCGACGGCGCGCCCGCTTCAAATCAAAGCGCTCTCCCGCGTCTCGCTCTCAGGTTCAGCGCGCTTGCCCTCTGGTGCAGTAAATACAGCGTTCAATGGCATAGCATCGGTATTGGTCTTCGATGCGCCGCGTCAGGCAGCTGCTGACCATGAGGGACGCGGCACAATCGATGAATTCTACGATGTGCAAACTGCTCTCATTTATCGTGGCACGGCAGAGGTGCGGAATGGTCGTTTCCGCCTCAATTTTGTTGTGCCCAAAGACATTAGCTACGACAGCGTAAAGTTCGGCAAGATTAGTCTCTACCTTTGGCAGAATGACACAGAGCCTCGCAATACAGTTGCAACTGCAGTGGGTAGTTTCGAGCAATTTGTAGCAACAGGCACCAATCCCGATGCACCAAACGACACACAAGGCCCTGACATCACCATTTACCTAAATGACCGACAGTTCGTCTCTGGCGGTGTAACCAATGAGCAACCGCTTTTTATTGCTGAACTCTTCGATGAAAGCGGTATCAACTTGGCGCAAGGTATTGGTAATGCACTAACGCTGATTCTCAATGATGATGAGCGAAATCCAATTATCCTGAACGACTTCTATCAAGCAAAGCCTGAGAGTTTTACAGAAGGAGAGGTGCGTTACCGTTTGCCAGTGTTGCAAGAAGGACGCTACACGATACGCTTTAAGGCGTGGGATACATACAACAACTCCAGTGAAAAAGAGCTAGCGTTTGTCGTGCGACGTGCATCGACCTTGGCGGTTCAGTATGCACTGAGTTTCCCAAACCCAACAAGTGGGCGAACTGCATTTTTCATCTCCCACAATCAACCAGGCGAAGTCATGCAAGCTCGCATTAAAATCTACACAATCGCTGGACGACTCGTCAAAACGCTGGAGACATTTGAAGCAGCCGCGCCATCGCTACTGCGCTTAGATTGGGATGGCAGAGATGAAGACGGAAGCGACCTTGCAAATGGTATCTATCTCTACAAGGTCATTGTCCGAAACCCGCAGCTTAACCAGCAAGTTGAAGTTTTGGAGAAATTGGCAGTGATGCGGTAGTCGAAGGACACTCGAGGGCGATTTAACCGATATTGCCATTAAGTCTTGACAAGCGTAGTAGCTGGCATGTTTGGAAATTGGCGATGAATCTGGGGCGATAAACTGCTTGTCCTGTCCAAAACGTCGTAGTTTTGCTCGAAAAGTTTGGGAAACAGAAAAAGTGAATGCAGTATGAATCGCTCTGGTAATGAAGACCAAAATTACCACCTCCGTGTTGGAGGCTGCGCGGTTTATTTTGAAGGGCGAGCTAGTGGCATTCCCAACCGAAACGGTCTATGGACTGGGTGCAAATGTCTTTGAGGAAGAAGCGATTAGAAAAATTTTTGCGGTGAAGGGTCGCCCAGCCGATAACCCACTGATTGTTCACATTGCGCACTTTTCAGAGCTGGGCATTTTAGCTAAGCGCATAACAAAATATGCTGAAAAGTTCATTGAACACTTCTTTCCGGGACCGCTCACCGTTATTTTGCCGCGCAGCAAGTTCGTGCCAAAGGTTGTCTCAGCAGGGTTGGATACAGTAGCCGTGCGTATGCCCGCGCATCAAGTGGCGCATCGCTTCTTGGAAGCATGTGGCGTGTCCATAGCAGCCCCGTCTGCCAATCTTTCAGGTAAGCCTAGCCCAACTACATGGCAAGCTGTCAAGGCAGACTTGGGTGGGAAAATCAGTTGTATCTTGAAAGATGAGCAAAGTCAAATTGGTTTGGAATCAACCGTCGTAGATTGCACGGGCAACACACCACTGGTAATGCGTTTGGGCGCCGTAACGCTAGAAGACTTGCAAGTAGTTGTCCCTGAAACCAAGCTCTATCAGCCGAAGAACCTCAAGGCGCCAAGAAGTCCGGGAATGAAGTATCGCCACTATGCGCCTGATGCACATCTGACGATTATCACCTCGCCAGCTGAAATGACTGCGCCAAACTCGACTGCAGCCTACATTGGTCTAGATGCGTTGCCGAAAGGCATAGAGGTGGCGAAAAAAAAAATCTGCACCAGCTTGCAGGAGTATGCACATAGTCTCTACCGCTTCTTGCGTGAGTGCGACCAACGGGGCATTGAGCGCATCTACTGCCAAGCCGTGCCTGAGCAAGGGATTGGGTTAGCGATTATGGATAGACTTCGCAAAGCAGCTACGCCAGACTCAAGCATGCATCACTAATCCTGCAGAGGTATCGGCTAAACTGCAATCACGGCGGCTGGATTTTTAGAGCACCTGCAAGGTGGCACGCACCTTGTCGGAACAGACCTATACAGCAACATTTCGCATTTTTTGCATATCGGGTGGCTATATTATTTTTGTCGCTTGCAGAAAGATTGCTAAAGGCAAGCTTGAATGGAACATCAGGACACTCAAAAGCCCTTTTCGCCCGAATCATCTTCAGATGCTCTAACCTATTCTTCAAAGGAACGCGAAGCATATTTCAACAATCCTGAATATCGGCGACGTGTGGCACGTCGGCGCCGATTCTTAGACCGCCTATTCTACGTAATACTGGGTCTATTAGCCGCGGCATGCTTAGGGGGTGTAATAACGCTGATTGTGTTGTCTCGCAATCTGCCAAGCCTTGAACAGCTCGAAAACCCGAAGCCACAAATTGCCACAGAAGTGTATTCGGCTGATGGGGTTTTGCTGACGAAGTTTTTCAACCAAAATCGCACCATCGTGCCGCTGGATTCCATCTCTAAACACGTTATCAATGCACTGATTGCGACAGAAGATGTGGGGTTCTATGACCACTGGGGCTTGGATATGCCGCGTCTGATGCGAGCGATGGTGGAAAATGTAGGACTGGTTCTGCGCGGTCGGCGGGCACGCGGCGCCAGCACCATTACGCAGCAGCTTGCTCGCAATCTTTGGCTGACACCTGAACGCAGCCTTTGGCGCAAAATTCAAGAGCTGCTGATCTCCATTCAAATTGAGCGCACCTACACCAAAGACGAAATTCTTTCGCTATATCTCAATACCGTGTATTTCGGTGAAGGTGCATATGGAGTGGAAGCTGCTGCTTGGACTTACTTTGGAAAGCCTGCCTCGCAACTAACTGTGCCTGAAAGTGCGCTCTTGGTTGCCACGCTGAAAGAACCTGCGCGCTACAACCCTGTCAAGCACCCCAAAGATGCGCTGGCACGACGCAATCTGGTCATCAGCCTGATGGAACGAGCGCGGTTTATCACTGCTCAGGAAGCAGAACAGTATCGCAATACCAAAATTGTTTTGAACTACACGCCCGTTACGGACATCGGCATTGCACCTTACTTCACAGAATATGTGCGCCGACAAGTGCAAGCAGAGGCGGAAAAACACAAGTTTGACATCTACCGTGATGGGCTGGTGATTTACACCACACTGGATACACGTGTGCAAGCCCACGCAGAAGCAGCCGTGCAGCGACACTTGCCATGGCTACAGAGCGAGTTTGACAAAAATTGGCGATGGGACTCTCGGCGTGGCGATAGTCTGCGCACGGTGTTCATCAAAGAAACAGATCGATACAAGGAGCTTATCTCAAAAGGCGTCTCTGAGAAAGAAGCCTTGCGTCAGCTTCGTAACGATAAAGGTTGGCTGGATACATTGCTTCGTGAAAAATCGCTGGTTCAGGTGGCGTTTGTCGCCATTGAGCCTTCGACGGGGCACATCAAGGCATGGATTGGCGGGCGAGATTTCTTGAAGTATAAGTTTGACCGCGTCTGGCAAGCTAAGCGTCAGCCCGGCTCTACCTTCAAACCTTTTGTCTATACAGGTGCGATTGACCAAGGCATTCCACCCAACTATCGCATTCTCAACCAGCCAATTGCCATTAAGACGCCACAGAAAATGTGGATGCCCGAGAACTCTGAAAAAGATGTGGGTGGCTTAGTTACGCTGCGTGATGCGATGGCAAACTCGCTCAATCTTGTTACTATTCGGTTGGCACAAGCGCATGTGCCTCCGTCAAAAATTGCTTACTATGCGCGTCGGATGGGGATTGAAACGCCACTGGAAGAAAATCTGGCACTGGCACTGGGTGCTTCCGTTGTAACCCCACTTGAATTGACCTCTGCTTACAGCACGTTTGCAAACAACGGTGTCCATGTTGACCCCATCAGCATTTTGCGCATTGAAGACCGCTTTGGCAATGTGATTTTGTCGAACAAGCCCAAAAAGCGAGAAGCCCTCAATCCAGCAACGAATTATGTAATGCTAACGATGCTGAAAGGCGTAATGGATCGGGGCACGGGCGCTGCAGCGCGCTCCAAGTATAATTTTCGCTATGAGGCGGCTGGCAAGACCGGCACCACGCAAGAGCAGGCCGATGCATGGTTTATGGGCGTAACGCCGCAGCTTGCCGCAGGCGTGTGGACAGGTTTCGATGACCACCGAATGAAGTTTACCTCAATGAGCTATGGGCAAGGCTCACGTGCAGCCCTGCCGATTTGGGCAATGTTTATGAAAGCCTGCTACGATGACAAGTCACTTAAATACGAACCCCAGTATTTTGTGCGCCCCAGCAATGTCTATACGCGCCTGATTTCACTGGACACCAATCAACCAACTGATGCGTCCTCACCACGTGCATATGTGGAATTTTTCACCGAAGCCTGCTTGCGACGATATGCTTCACTGATGCCCGGCAGCGACTCTGTGCGAATTAACGCACCAATCGCCCTACCCACTTCTACTAAAAAACGGGGTGAAGGCGAATACTAAGAACGCCAAAGGCCCAAGGGAGACGCAAAGCTGCATGAGCCGCAATCAAACACAGCGACATGTTGAAATAAAAAAGCCTCAGCAAGGGTGCGCTGAGGCCTAGCAAGCAAGTCTCCCAAACTACTCTCGCTCATCAATTGGAATGAATTTTTCATCGAGTGGTCCAACATACTCCGCTGTGGGACGAATCAAGCGGTTGTTGGCGTATTGCTCTAAAATGTGCGCAATCCACCCTGCCGTGCGGCTCATGGCAAAGATGGGCGTAAAAAGGTCAATTGAGATGCCCATCAAGTGGTAGACCGACGCAGAGTAGAAGTCAACGTTCGGATAGAGACCCTTTTCTTGCAACATCAGTGCTTCAATGCGGCGGGAGATTTCATACCACTTGAGGTTGCCTGTGCGATAGCCTAAAAGTTCTGACATCTTGCGCAGATGCGTTGCGCGCGGGTCTTCGGTCTTATAGACTCGATGCCCAAAGCCCATGATCTTCTTCTTTTCAGAGAGCAACTTTTTGACATAGCCTTCAGCACGGCTGGGGTCGCCGATTTCAATCAGCATGCGCATCACTTGCTCGTTTGCGCCGCCATGTAGTGGACCTTTGAGCGCACCAATTGCCCCAGCAATCGCTGAATACATATCGGAAAGCGTAGCTGCAATAACGCGTGCGGTGAAGGTGGAAGCGTTAAGCTCATGGTCAGCATGCAGAATCATACAAATGTCAAACAGTCGCTCGGTTTCTGCATCGGGCAATTTGCCAGTGAGCATATAGAGGAAGTTTGCAGAAAACGAAAGACTGGGGTCAGGCTGAATCAGATCTTTCTCATTGCGAATGCGCTCATCGAAGGCAACGATGGTGGCTACTTGCGACATGAGCTTAAAGGCTTTCTCGAAATGCGCTTCGGTGGTCATTCGTTCATCATTGTCGTAGAGCGCAAGTTCCGAGACCGCAGAACGCAAGGCTTCCATTGGAGGCGCAGAAGTCGGGATGGTGTAAAGGTGTGCAACCACTTCTCGTGGCAAGCGACGGTGCTGCGCCAAACGCTTTGTAAAGTCGCTAAGCTCTCGCCGATTGGGCAATTTGCCATACCACAAGAGATAGATAACTTCCTCAAAGGTAGCACCGCCATTGACTAAGTCGTGAATATCGTAGCCACGATAGACCAGTCGCCCTTTCTTGCCATCAATGAAGCAAATTTGTGAGGTGGCCGCAACAATATCTTCAAGACCTGCCTTCGGTGGAACAACTTTTTGCGTCTGCTCTTGCATTTTGACCTCCGAGTTACCAGCAGAGCTGCCGTTGGTGAGAACATCTGGCATAGTTATCTCTCCTTTCTTCAATGAGTTTGAAAATCTTTGGCAATGCCCTGCACTGCCGAAAACTGCGGAAATATAGGCATTTCTTGGCGGAAGTTTGCATAATTTTGCACTGTGATTTTGGCGGCTATCGTAGCGTGACTGCTGTGCTGTGGCTGAAGCGTCCAATCGCTGCGACAGGAGGCGCTCTTGCAAAAGCGTCTTTTTTTTGCTACACTTGCGCCTTTCAAAATAAAAAACGGTGCCCAAGGCCTCATTCATCAAGCAATGAGACAAATACGAGGTGTTTTTTTCTGCACGTTCTTTTTCTGCTGCGTTACGCTTGGCATCTCGGCTTGCAGCAATACCCAACTTACAAGCTCACCAGAGCAAGTTGTAGTTGCGCGTATCAAGCAAGGTAATTGGCAGACAGATATCACACTGGCTGAGTTTGAAGAACGCTACCTTGAAACTCGCCGCTCGGCTGAGGAAGCGCGCAAAGATTCACTCACTTCATACCGAGAATTTCTTGACCGCCTCATTGACTTCAAACTCAAAGTAAAGGATGCGATTGACAAAGGTTTAGAAAATGACCCTGAGGTGCAAAACGAACTACGCCAGTATCGCAATCAGCTGGCACAGCCCTACTTAACTGAAAGAGAGCTCTATGAAAATGCTATCAAAGACCTTTATGAAAAGCGCAAGTATGAAATTGATGCGTCACACATTTTGGTCTTTGTAGCGCCCGATGCATCGCCGGCAGATACCGAAAGAGCTTTCAGGAAAATTGAAGAAGCCTTAGCGGAGTTGAAGCGCGGCGTGCCATTCGACAGCGTGGCATACAAGTATTCAGAAGACCCAACTGCAAAGCAAAACTACGGTCGTTTGGGCTACTTTACAGGCGGCGTGATGGTGCACCAGTTCGAAGATGGTGTGTATGCGACGAAGGTGGGAGAAATTAATGGTCCATTTCGCACGCGCTTTGGCTACCACATCGTTAAAGTCTGGGACAAGCGACCACGCACGCCCGATATTCGCGTAGCGCATATCCTGATTGGCTTCGGCAATGGCTCTCCTGAAGACACACTCAAGGCGTTTGAAAAAATTTCAGCGTTGTTGGATTCCCTAAACCAAGGCGCCGATTTTGCAGAGTTAGCACGGCGGCACTCAGAAGACCTCGGCACGGCTGCACAGGGCGGCGACTTAGGTTTTTTCGGCTTGGGACGCACCGTAAAACCGTTTGAAGAAGCAGCGTTCGCTCTAAAAAACATAGGCGATGTGTCACCAATCGTGCGCACGCAATTTGGCTACCACCTCATTAAGCTGCTCGGACGCAAAAAAATCGCTTCGCTCGAAGAAGAACGCGAAGAACTCAAAGCAATGCTGCGGCGCAACCCTGAAAAAATCAATGCCGAGACCAATAAACTCACTGAGCGCTTAAAGAAACTCTACGGCTACCAAGAAAACCCACGCGCAATAGCGCTGTTTCTAACAAAGCTCGATACCACCGAAGAAGGCTATGCCAAATTGGAGACGCTTTCGTTAGGAGAGCTAAAAGACACACTGTGCTTTGCCTTTGCAGGCAGGCGCTACACACTCGACAGCCTCCTTGCCTATCTGCGACTCTTTGCAGAGAGACGCAAACTAACCGAGCGCGACCTTGTGAGCTTTCGCAATAGTTATGCTCAGCGTGAGCTGATTGACTATGAGACCTCACAGTTAGAAGTGCGATACCCTGAGTTTGCAAAATTGATGCGTGACTACAAGGACGGGATTTTGCTCTTTACCGTCTCAGAGCGAACCGTGTGGCAAAAGTCCACTGCAAACGACTCAATTGCACGCGCTTACTATGAAGCCTACAAAGATGATTTTCAATTCGGAGAGCGTGTCAAGGTCTCCCAAATCGTCTCTTCAAATCGTGAGCTGATTGATAAATTGCGTGCAGAATTGGTGGAGAAGAACCGCACGCTGGACATCATCACGCCTGACAGCGTAAAGAAAGCGCAAGAGGCTATGCGAGCGGCACTCAAAGCCTTAAAGCGTGGCAAGACGTACATCGCTCAGCGTGACTCAATTTTGCAACGCCTGAGGGCACTTAAACCCGATACCGAGCCGCGCTCATTTGATGAACTGGCAAAGCGATACAGCGAACAGTATGACTCAACCCGTCGCGCAGAGCTTGGCACGTTCCAGCGAGGCGAAAATATGCTTGCCGATATTGTCTTTGGCAATGAAGTAGGAAGCATTAGCGCACCGATTCAATACGAGGAAAAGCACTACCTTTTGCGAGTTGATGGACGAGAAGCCCCGCGCCGCAAAACTTTTGAGGAAGCCTTGCCCGAGATTTACTCTCGCTATCAAGACGATACCAATCGCCGACTGGAGGCAGAGTGGGTGCATGGGCTGCGTGCAAAAAGTGAAATTCAAATCTTTGAGGAACGCTTAAAACAAGCCTTCCGCACCGCTGCAAACACTGAAACAGCCTTAACCAGCAAACCTTGATTGGCATTGTTACCTCAGGGCAACAGACCGCAGCCACTGTGCTTTGTTTGCTTGTCTTTGCGTGTTGTTCTGCCTGTCAGCGTGCGCCAGAAGAACCGCCTGTTGCAAAACTGGGTCGCAGCGTGCTCACGCGTGAGGAGTTGCGGCGGTCGCTGTCATATCAAAATGCGCAGGATAGCCTAACCCAAGCGATGATGTATCTGGAAGATTGGTTAGCAACAGCGGCACTGTATGAGCAAGCCTTGAAAGAGCGATTTGACCAAGATACGCTCACACAGCTCTTGGTTGAAAAGGCGCGCCGAAAGATTATTGCTCGCCGCTACTTTGAGCACAAATTGCAAGAAGAAATTGCAAAAGGCAACTTGCGTGTCGACTCTGCAGAAGCGCAAGCGTTTTATGCGGCTAATCTTGGGCTATTTGAGCGCCGTGAGCCACATTACCGTGTAAGGCGCATCTTTGCTGCCACGCAAGAAGCAATGCTGAGTGTGCGCCAGAAACTGATGAGTGGCATACCTGACCCTGATGTGCTAAGGCTGGCCGACTCGCTTTCACCAGCAACTCAAGAGCGCAATCGCGTGTTTTGGCAACGCGACAAAGACGCATATCCTGCACGGCTACTGCAGCTGGAATCCGAAGTGCTAATGCAGCTTTTGGAACGAATGCGTCCAAAAGACCTTACGCCAGTGGTAAAGCTGCAAGACTCGCTCTTTGTGGTGCTGCGCTTAGACGAAAAGCTCGAGGCAGGTACGCCAATGCCTTTTGAGCAGGCTTATCCCGATGTAGCGGAACGACTTTGGCGACAGAAGGAAAAAGCGTTTTATCAGTATCTTGTGCGCACGGCAAAATCGGCACTGGAAGCGTCAAAATGACATCGCAATGCAAAGCAAAAGTCTTAAACGGTTCTATGGTCTTAGACACGGCTTAACCTGCATCGGACTGGTGGTGAGCATGCTGGCGCTTATGCCTGCAGCAAGCCACGCGCAGCTTATTGATGGTGTCGTAGCCGTCGTGGGCGATGAAGTCATCTTGAAATCTGATGTGGATTCGCAGGTTGCGCTTTATGCCTATCAAAATCAAATTGACCCGCGCACGCCCGGCTTGTGGATGCGAGTGCTCAATGCAATGATTGACCAGAAAATTTTAGTCGCCAAAGCCAAGCTTGATAGCATTCAGGTGAATACCAGCCAGCTTGACGCACTGGTAACAGAGCGAATTAACTTTATTCGGCAGCGACTGGGCTCTGATGAAGAGGTAGTCAAGTATTTCGGAAAAACGATTCCCCAACTGCGCATTGACCTGCGTGAGGAACTCAAGGCGCAACAGATGGCGGCAGAATTACAACGCAAAAAGTTTGCAAACCTAACCATCTCCAATGAAGAGGTAGTGCGGTTTTATGAAACTTACAAAGACTCTTTGCCAGCTGTGCCAGCTGAGGTGGAACTGGCTCACATTTTGATTCGCCCGAAAGCAGATAGTGCAGCGCGGCTTTCTGCGCTGGAGAAAATTCGGAAAATCGAACAAGAGCTGCGTGCTGGAGCAGACTTTGCAGAATTGGCACGGCGATACTCCGAAGACCCTGGCTCTGCTCGAAGCGGTGGAGATTTGGGCTATGTCAAGCGCGGTGAATTTGTCAAGCGCTTCGAAGAAGTCGCCTTTTCTTTGCGGGAAGGGCAAATTTCCAAAATCGTAGAAACAGAGTTTGGCTTTCACATCATTCAGCTCTTAGACCGACGTGGTGAATCGGTGCACACCCGCCACATTCTTGTGCGCTTCGACCAAACGAAGCGAGATGACCGCACAGCGATTGCACGCCTTGACTCAATTCGCGCACAAATTCTGGCTGGCGAACTAAGTTTTGGGCTGGCAGCGCGACTGTTCTCTGAAGATGAACGCACAGCACCGCAAGGCGGCGACATTACCTCGCCACAAACTGGCTCAAACCGAATCCCAATCGAGGCCATTGATCCGAGCTTTCGCGACATTATCGATAGCCTGAAAGTAGGGGAGATTTCTGCACCGCGCCGCATCTCGATTGTAGGCACTGGCGACTACGCCTACCACATCGTATTGCTCAAATACAAAGCCCCACCACACAAGATGAACTTAGAGATGGACTACACGCGCATCAAAAACTTTGCCTTGCAGAAACGACAAGCCGAACTATACGAACAGTGGATTGAGCAACTCCGCAAGGAAATTTACTGGCAAATAAAACTCTGAGCCAATGACGCCTTGTAGAAGATGTGCCAGAGCGACAGTGCTGGCTTGGCTGATAGTGCTTTCATCGTGCGTGGCTCGAGCGCAAAAACCAGCGCTGGATAGCCTCGAGTTTAAGATTGGGCAAATGGTAATGGTCGGCTTTCGGGGGCTGAGCGTTGCAGATACCAGTGCAATTGTGCAAGACCTCCGCCAGCGTTACATCGGTGGCGTCATTCTCTTTGACTACGATGTGCCAGCTAAATCGCCTGTGCGCAACATTGAGTCGCCAGCGCAGGTTAGGCAGCTCATTCATCGCTTAAAGCAGATTGCAGCAGAGCATTCGACGCTGCCACTATTTGTCGCAATTGACCAAGAAGGAGGGCGGGTAGCGCGTCTCAAGGAAAAGTTTGGCTTCCAGCGCACAGTGTCGGCTGCATACTTGGGCACACAACCACTTGATTCCACACGCTTTTACGCCGCACGCATCGCTAAGGAACTGGCATCGCTTGGCATCAACATCAACTTTGCACCGTGCGTCGATGTCAATCTCAATCCAGAGAACCCAGTGATTGCAAAGTATGAGCGCAGCTTTTCAGCTGACGCGCGTCAAGTTGCGCGCTACGCAGAGGCATTTATTGATGAGCATCGCAAGCAAGGGATTCTGACCACCCTCAAGCATTTTCCAGGACATGGCAGCTCACGCAGCGACTCGCATGTGGGCTTCGTAGATGTAACAGCAGTCTGGTCACCAGAAGAACTTATGCCATACCGCACCTTAATACAAGCGGGCAAGGTCGATATGGTAATGACCGCTCACATTTTCCATTCTGGACTAGATTCAGCGCTGCCAGCCACGCTGTCGCAAAATGTGGTCAAGCGACTGCTGCGCGATTCTCTGCAATACAAGGGGGTGGTCGTCTCTGACGATATGCAGATGAAAGCTATTTCAGCGCAATATGGACTCGAGACAGCTATCAAGTATGCACTACTTGCTGGCATAGATATGCTCCTTTTTGGCAATAACTTGGACTATGACCCTGAAATTGCAAGGAAAGCCACAGCTTGCATCAAGCAACTGGTTGCCGATAAAGTAATCTCTCCAGCTCGTATTGAAGAATCATACCAACGCATTGTAGCACTAAAACTGCGCCTACAGAGCGAGCCGAGAGAAGCAAAGCGATAAGACGTTACTTGTCTCCGGAGAATTCCTTTTGATGTGTTTGCACACAAAGAAAGCGAAAGATAAATTGCGCAAAAACTTAGGGAGCAAAAACACCAAAAAATGTATTGGCGCGATTTAGGCTACCTTCTGAGCCTGATTCCTGTGAGCCTAACGCTTCTCGGCAACATTTTGGGCGGCGACTGGACGCTGGGTAACATTCTCTTTACGCTGGTGGGCTTAGTGCTAACCGACTGGTTTATCGGCGAGCGCAAAGACCAGCCAGAGCCGCACTCGCCACTCATCGCAAATGTGCTGCTTGTCATTCACGTCCTCACTCATACAGCAGCGATTGCCAGTTTGGCAGTGGGAGCAGCGACCGGTAAACTAAGCGGCAAGTTTCTGCTTTTTGCAACAGTATCAACGGGCGTAAATTCAGGCGTGTCGGGCATTGTAGTGGCGCACGAGTTGATACACCGCAAAGAGAGACTTTGGCAAGCACTCGGCATCTGGAATCTGCTGCTGGTAAATTACGCTCACTTCTTCATTGAGCATATCAAGGCGCATCACAAGTATGCTGCCACACCAAAAGATGCAGCAACGGCCCAGTATGGCGAGACCGTGTATGGCTTTATTAGGCGCACCATTCCGGCACAGTTCCAAAGCGCCCTTAGCCTTGAGGCAGAGCGCTTGCGAAAGAAAGGCAAAGCGCCATTTGGCTTAGAAAACTTTGTCGTCCGAAATACCTTAGTGCAAGCACTCATAACAGCCAGTGTCTTTTTGGGGCTTGGACCCGCAGCAGGACTGGCATACCTTGGGCAAGCTGCCATAGCCGTCTGCTTGCTTGAAATTACCAACTATGCGCAGCACTATGGTCTGAGGCGCAGTGAAAACGAGCGCATCTCAGCTGCACACTCGTGGAACACCGACCATCTCTCATCACGCTTTTTCTTGCTTGAGCTGCCACGCCATAGCGACCATCACTACTATGCTGCTCGTCCTTATCAAGAGCTGCGGAGCTATCCTGAAAGCCCAACCTTGCCTACGGGCTACCTAGGGCTGTTGCCAGTTGTGCTCATTCCACCACTTTGGTTTAAGCTAATTCACCCTATTCTGGCAGAGCACCACAAAGTGCAGAAAGTGCAGCCCGTGTTGAGCTAAGCACAGTCGGAGTGCCGACAACTTTACGGAAAGCAGGCTTGCATGCACTCTCGAAAGCGAGACCACAGTAGCTAAATTTCAGCGCAAGATGATGAGCTGCAAAGCATTTGCGGACTTACAATGACCTGTTTCCCATTAGGTGATGCAGCGCTGGTGATAGAGTTTGCGGAAAAGAGTTCATCAGAAGTGCGCCAGCGCATCCGAGCATACTGTGAGGTCTTGCGTGCATCTTCGGTATTGGGCTTCTTGGACGTGATTCCTGCCTACACGACTGCGACAGTGCTATACGACCCACTTCAGCTTGACTACCCAGCTGCCAAAGCACATGCTTTACGCTTGTTAGAACATAGTCATACGCTGTCAGCATCGTCAGCTCGACTGCATGAGATTCCAGTGTGCTATGCGGAGCAATGTGCGCCTGACCTGCAAAGTGTTGCTGCAGCACTAAAGCTCACGCCGCAAGCGGTGGTCGATGTGCATTGCAGCGTGGAATATGAAGTGGCAGTCGTTGGCTTCGTGCCAGCCTTTCCGTACTTGGTGGAGTTGCCAGAGCAGCTTCGGCTTCCACGACGTGCAACACCGCGTCTGGCTGTGCCAGCAGGTTCGGTCGGCATTGCAGGTGCGCAGACAGGAATTTATCCCTTCGAGACACCGGGCGGCTGGCATCTCATTGGTCGTACACCTCTGAGATTATTTCGTCCAACTCATCAGCCACCTAGCCTTTTGCAGCCGGGTGACCGTGTGAAGTTTTACCCAATTTCTGAGCAAGAGTTCTTTCGCCAAAGTCAGTACCTTACGAATGAGCCTTGAAGTGCTTGCAGGGGGCTTGCTGACGACGGTGCAAGACTTAGGTCGGCGGTCGTGGCAGCATCTTGGAGTGGCACCATCAGGCGCAATGGATTGGGTCTCGCATACGCTTGCAAACTGGCTTGTAGGAAATGATGAAGGTGCGGCCACATTGGAAATGACGCTGCAGGGCGCAACCGTGCGTTTTCATGCTGACAGCCTCATTGCACTCTGCGGCGGTCGATTTTCAACCGCCATAGCTGACAGAGCTGTGCCACTTTGGCGACCAATTTGGATACGTGCAGGGTCAGTGCTGGACTGTGGACGTGCAACAACAGGCGCACGGCTCTACATGGCGATTGCTGGCGGCATAGACGTGCCAGAAGTAATGCAAAGTCGCAGCACCAATCTGGTAGCCCATTTCGGTGGCTGGCACGGTCGCTCGCTACAGAGAGGCGACTTTATTCCAGTTGGCAAGCCAAATACACGCGCACTAAGCTTGCAAGCATACCTTCACCACACTTGTGCACATCGTGAAGCATTTTCTCAGGCATTTTGTGCAGCCCCATTTTTCGTAAGCGATGCGTTGCACACAGTGAAACGCGCGCCGCTGGTTGTGCGGGTCGTGCGTGCACCGAATTTTGAACACCTCACGCTCGAGAGCCAATTGCGCTTTTTTGCAGAACCCTTCACCATCACGCCCGATTCAAACCGAATGGGATATCGCTTGCAAGGACCAGTGCTGCAGCGAACCAGCCAGAGTGAGCTGCTCTCGACGGCTACGGTCAGTGGCGCTATTCAAGTGCCACCCGACGGTAATCCGATTATTTTGCTGGCAGACCGACAGACCGTTGGAGGGTATCCTGTCGTAGCCGTCGTTGCGACGGCAGATATACCACGCCTTGCTCAAGCGAAACCCAACGATAGGGTGTGGTTTCAGGAAGTGTCACTGCGAGTCGCACAGGCGCTGTTGATTCGCCAGAAAAATGATATGTTTTGTGTAAAAGCCTATCTTGATGCACTGGTTTTGTAATCACAACTTGCAAAGCAATGCGTAGCATTGACCTGAACGCCGATATGGGCGAAAGTTTTGGTGCCTACACAATGGGCAACGACGAAGCCCTACTTGAGGTTGTCTCCTCTGCCAATATCGCTTGTGGATTTCACGCAGGCGACCCTAGTGTGATGCGCCGCACTGTGCGTTGGGCACTGGAAAAGGGTGTAGCAATCGGGGCACATCCAAGTCTGCCAGACTTGATGGGGTTTGGTCGGCGTGCAATGGCGGTCTCGCCAGAAGAAGTTTATGACCTGACGCTGTATCAACTGGGCGCTCTGTCGGCATTTGTAAAAGCAGAGGGCGGCAGACTCCAACATCTAAAACCACACGGCGCGCTCTACAACATGGCGGCTAAACAGCGTCCCCTTGCCGACGCTATTGCCAAAGCTGTAGCGCAGTTTGATGAGAGCTTGATTCTGGTGGGGCTATCTGGGAGCGAGCTGATTGCTGCAGGTCAAGCCTTTGGACTGCGCACGGCTAGCGAAGTGTTTGCTGACCGCACCTACCAAGCGGATGGCTCACTCACCCCTCGCACCGATGCAAAAGCACTGATTGACAGTGTGGATGAAGCGGTGGCACAAGCGCTGAGGCTAGCAACGGAAGGTATCGTTACAACAGTTCAAGGCACAACCTTAATGCTCCAAGCTGACACTATTTGCATTCATGGCGATGGAGCAAATGCAGTGGAAGTTGCAAGGGCGATTCGCGCAGCGCTGCAAGCAGCAGGCATTGAGATTCGAGCGCTGGCAAAGCGTGAGGTAGTAGCTTGTGAACGCTAAGTGTTCGCGCAACGCACTGTGCTGACCTCGTCTTTGCGCACGTTGCTCGGTGCAGCCTTTCTGATGGCAACTTCTGCCATCGGCCCTGGCTTTTTAACCCAAACCACTGTTTTTACCGAGCGCTTAGGTGCAAGTTTTGGCTTTGTGATTCTCGCTTCCGTGCTGATTGACATTGCGGCGCAGCTCAATATCTGGCGCATTCTTGCTGTAGCAGAGCAGCGGGCGCAAGATATTGCCAATCGAGTGCACTTTGGGCTTGGTTTCCTGCTCTCTTTTCTGGTGGCGATAGGAGGACTGGCGTTCAGCATTGGCAACGCAGCAGGTGCGGGACTAGGTCTCAATGTGCTGACTGGGCTTGCCCCTGAATGGGGTGCAGTGCTCAGTGCGCTGGCTGCGATTGCAATGTTTCTCTACAGAGATGCAGGCAAAGCCATGGACATCTTTATGCAAACGATGGGATTGCTCCTATTAGGTCTGACGCTATATGTAGCGCTGACTGCAAAGCCGCCGTTACAAGAAGCGGCTGTCAGAACCTTTGTGCCTGAGACGATTGATATGTTTGCAATTCTGACGCTGGTAGGTGGCACGGTAGGGGGATACATCACCTTTGCAGGTGGACATCGCTTGCTGGAAGCAGGCATCAAGGGTCAAGCCGCACTATCCGCTGTGTCGCAAAGTGCAGTGTCAGGTATTGTGGTAACAGCCGTCATGCGCAGTCTGCTATTTATGGCGACTCTGGGCGTGCTGGCGCAAGGCACAGTGCTTGATGCGTCGAACCCTACTGCAGCAGTGTTTAGAGCCGCAGCGGGAGAATGGGGCTACCGTTTTTTCGGGGTGGTGCTTTGGGCAGCAGCTATCACCTCGCTGATTGGCGCAGCTTACACCTCTGTATCGTTTTTGCAAACACTTTCCCCATGGCTGGAGCGGCAGCAACCAAAACTGATTGTGCTTTTCATTGCGTTAGCCACGTTCATTTTTGCAACGGTTGGGCGACCCGTTAAGGTATTGGTGATAGTAGGCGCATTGAACGGCTTAATTCTTCCACTTGCGCTCAGTGTGATGCTGCTGGCAGCATATCGCACCGACATCGTCGGGGATTACAAGCATCCACGCTGGCTAACGGCGGCTGGAATCGCAGTGAGTACGGTGATGGCGGTAATGGGAGTATATGCGTTCTTTAAAGAGCTTGAACGGCTTTAGATGCAAAGGGAAAGATGCAGTCGCACTTTGTTCCCTCCCTCAGTGGGAGAGGGAACAAAGTGAGCATACATAGGAGCGTCCTAACCAGAGTTAGGTAAGTAAGCTCACGACTTCATGCGTTGCGAAGAAAAAAGCAGCCTCAATTTTGGCGTTTTCCACCGAGTCTGAACCGTGAATGGCATTTTCGCCAACGTTTGTGCCGTAGAGCTTTCGAATTGTGCCTTCGGCTGCTTTGGCAGGGTCCGTAGCGCCAATGAGTTCTCGGAATGCTGCAACGGCATTTTCCTTTTCCAAAATCATTGGCACGCAAGGGCCAGAAGACATAAAGTCCACCAGCTCGCTATAAAAACTGCGCTCCCTATGCACAGCGTAAAATTCGCCAGCTTGGGCTTTGCTGAGACGCACCAGCTTCATGGCAAGAATCTTAAAGCCAGCACGCTCGATTTTATCAATAATGGCGCCAACAACTTGCTTACGCACGCTGTCAGGCTTGATGATTGCAAGGGTTCGTTCCATCGTTTTTTGAGGCTTGATTGATTAAACTTGCACGACAAAAATTGCGGCGAAAATAAATCACTATGCGGGAAACCCAAAACTGGAACAGACTGTTATGCAAAGAAATTTGCACACACTTCTAATGCAACTTCTTTTAATGACGCTTACAGCCAATGCAGCAGTTGCACAAGCTCTCAAGCCTAAGCACGATTTGGTCGATGTGCAAAAAATCAATCCGCGCATTCTGATAGAGATGCGCTATGCAACAGCGAACAACTTTATGAAGAAAGCAGTCTATAAATCAGCGCGCTGTCTCCTGCAGCGCAGCGTCGCTGAGCGACTGTCACGCGTACAGGAGCGCTTAGAAAAGCTGGGTTATGGACTCAAAATCTACGATGCCTATCGTCCGCTGTCTGCACAGTGGGAGCTGTGGAAAGTGGTGCCCAATCCGACCTTTGTGGCAGACCCACGCAAAGGCTCTAAACACAATCGTGGTGCTGCAGTTGACCTAACGCTGGTTGATAGAGAGGGCAATGAAGTTGAGATGCCAACTGAATATGATGCCTTTGTCAAAGAAGCGCGCAGTGACTATATGGACTTGCCCCCGCACATTCTGCGACATCGCCAGATTCTGCACGATGCAATGAAGGCTGAAGGCTTTCTTCCCAATCCAAGCGAGTGGTGGCATTTCGATGACCCCGATTGGCACACGTATCCAATTCTGGACATTGACTTTGATGAGATTCCCTAATGCAAAATGATGAGGCGAGGACTTTTCCCGATTCTGCTGGTGTTGCTAACCTACACAGCACTTTGGGCACAATCAGAACCTGCACTGTATGGCAAAATCACGGACAAGAAGACAGGCGAACCCTTAGCAGGTGCAACGATTCGTGTCAAAGATGCCAGTGGTAACATCCTCCGTGGAGCAAAAGCCAATGCAGAAGGACGCTATAGAATTGTGTTGCCGATGGGACGCTATACGGTGGAAGTCCGCTACTTGGGCTATCAGACACGCATTGAGCAGGTGGCAGTAGCGCTGCCTATTGAGAAAAATTTTGAGCTTGTGGAAGGCGAAGTGCGCACAGCTGAGATTGTCGTGGATGCAGGCGAAGACCTTGTAACCACAATCATGAAGCGTGCGATTCGTGAGAAGAAGCGGCAACGCGACTCGCTTCGCACCTATGAGCTGGAAGCCTACACCAAACGACTGACTCGGCGTGATACCAGCATTGCGGGCATCACTGAAACCTTCGCAAAAGGCTATTGGCGTAAGGGCGATACACTGCGCGAAATCGTCATTCAAGAGCGCATTACGGAAAATATCAAAGCACAAATTCCATCTGGTGCAGTCATTGCCGCTGGCATTCGTAACATCATTGACTTTTCAGAAGAGCGTATCCCGATTGTTGGCAATCGCTTCGTCAGTCCCTTAGCAAATGATGCATTTTCTTGTTACGGCTTTGAACTGCTCGAGACCACGCACAGCGAAATCGGCGATATTTTCACCATCAAACTCATTCCAAAGAACAGCTTCATTCCACTGTTTAGCGGCACAATTAAAATTGCAGCAAACACCTACGCCCTTGTTGCCGCTGACCTTGTGCCCAATCGCTCGGGGTTCAAATTGCCATATGTCAAGGACATCAAGCTCGCCTACAAGCAAACACAAGAGCTCTATCATGATGCACAGGGCAATGCCTTTTGGTTGCCAGCGACGCAATTTTTGGAAGGCGGTCTAACCGTCTCAGTAGCAGGGGGATTTGTGGAATTGCCACGCATTTCGTTCACGCAAACCACAATGATTTATCGCTACACGGTGAATGAACCTGTGCCTGACACAGTGTTTGAAAAGCGCCTTGTAACAAAATCTGCCAGTGCCGAAAAGTTTGATTCAGCGTTCTGGAAAGAGCGGGCATTTGTCGCCCTAACCAAAGAGGAGGAAGTCGCCTACCAGACGCTAGATAGCTCCAAAACGCTGCTGTCGCAATTTCAGCCGAGAGGTATGGGGGCACGGTTAGGTGTGGGAGCACAAGCACCGCAAGGATTTTGGGGACATTTGCTCAACTTCCCAAACATTCGCTTCAACCGCGTCGAAGGCTTCTTTCTTGGCGGCAAACTGTCGCTGGACTCGCTCACGGCCTTAACCGCATTCAACGGCTCACTTGGCTACGGCACGGAACGAAAGGAGTGGCTCTGGACAGTAGGGGTAGAGCAGTGGTTCGATAAAGAACGAAAATTTAGTCTCGGACTTGAAGCCTATCGCACCACGACCTTTACACCAGAACGCAATGGGATGATTCCAATTGCGAATGCCTTGCTGGGGCTCTTTGAGCGACGCGATTACCACAACTATTTCCAAGCTGAAGGCTTTAAGGCACTGGTGCGCTACAGACCTAACTTGCGCTTTAGCTACACGCTAAGCTTTCTGAGCGAGCAGCAGCGCACAATGCCAGTAGTGCCGCCCGGACACCGCTGGTTTAGTTGGCTCGAGTCAGTCAGCTTTCGCGACAATCCGCCCATTCAAGACGGCATGATGCGAAGCCTGACGCTGGAATTCAACTATGGCACGCCGTTTGCCACATTTCTTGGCCAGCCCACATTTTTTGTGCAGGTCGAGCACGCCTCAGCCACATTAGGCAGCGAGTTTGATTTTACACGGCTCTGGGCAACAGGGTCGCTGCGCCTGCGCAGTTTCTTCTCGGAGCGATTTCTTTCACCTTACTTTGCCTTCTACCTTGAGCTGGGCACGTTTTTTGGCAGCAGTCTTCCGATGCAGCGATACTTCTCAGTTGAGTCGCCAATTGGAGGACTGGCATTCTCAAATGTGTTAGTTGGCGTAAGCGAAAAGGAGTTGATTGGCACAAGCCTTGCTTCGCTCATCATAGAGCACAACTTTCAAGCCGTGCCGTTTGAGCTTTTGGGCATTGACTTTTTAGCAGACGAGAATATTCAGCTCATTCTACGCGCAGGAGGGGCAAGTATTTGGCAAGGCACAGCATCCAAACTCTATGGCGAGGTCGGCGTAGGTATCGGTGGCATTTTGGGTCTCATTCGGCTTGATGGTACAGTAGGATTCTTACAAAGCCACTCGCCACGCTTCCGCTGGGCAATCGGTTTAGGGTTGCTGCTTTAGGAGCCCAGTCAAGTTTCAATCAACTTTGTCTTGAAGCCAACGACATCGTTGCCAATTTTGCCGATTGCATACACATCAATTTCAACGGTGCCAATGCGATAGACTTGCAAGCCTTTGAGATGCGTCTTCATCAAATCCGCCAGTGCTTTGAAGCGAGGAACTTGCGCTCTTTGCGTCTCGTCGTGCCAGTCTTTTTCTTCGGCGAGATTGCGAAAAAGATAATCCAAGCTCACGCTCTCAACAGGTGTGTTCTCTGCATAGCCGCCTTGGCGGAGCACCTCATCCATCGTGGGCATGGCATTTTCCCAACGGATGATTTCAAATGGATAGTCTGATTCGCTAGGCATCAGTAAATCCTTCGACGCTTCTTTTAGCGCCTCCATAAGCTCGGGTGCGGTCATCGTCTTACCTGATTTTGAGAGTTGTTGCATAGCCGAGCGAAGCTTGTAGTAAAGTTCCTGCATATCGTTGCTAATAACCTTCGTGTCAGCGATGACAGGCATAAAGTTTGTGTCGCCATGCCAGCGAGGCACAACATGGAAATGAAGGTGTGAGTCGACACTACCGCCTGCTACCGACCCTAAGTTTAAGCCGACATTAAAGCCGTGCGGTGAAAGCACTTCGGTGAGTGCCTGAATAGAGAGGTCAATCAAGTTCATAATCTCGAGGCGGGTTTCGCTGTCGAGGTCAGAAAGAGTAGGGGTTTGTTTGTAAGGGACAATCATTACATGCCCTGCGTTGTAGGGATAGAGATTCATAATCACAAAGCTAGTCTTGCCACGATAGACCACAAGGCGTGCCTCATCTTCTTCGGGTGGAATGTCGGCAAAGATGGATTTACCTTTGGCGGCTTGTGAGGCATCCTTAAATGAGGCAATGTATTTAGAGCGCCAAGGCGAAAAGAGTTGCTCCATTTTGCTCTGCAAGTTGTGGATAGTGGGCAGCGTCAGTTAGCGTGAGCCAGTAGCACTGGTGGAGATGGCGGGACTCGAACCCGCGTCCAGAACCGCTTCAAAATAGGCTCCCACACTCATCGTCAATGTTTAGGATTCGCGATTAGCGACCGCATTGACACGGTTCTAACCGCTATCTCAACTAAGTATTCGCACTTGCCGTTGAGAAAAGCAAGCACGAAGCCTAAAGCGCGAGCAAAGCTCAAGCGCAGCGTTATGACATTTGCAAGCCTCCGTATAGGCGCTTCAGCTTGCAAACGGGCGTGCCTAAATTAGCGCTCTGCTAATTAGGCAGCCATTGCGTAAGAATAATCTTCCGCAGTTACTTTTGCACAGACTTCTTTAACGAGTCCGTCCGTGCGGAAACTCGGAGTGCAACCTACCTCTCAGTCGGTCCTGTCGAAACCTGTCATCCCCAATTTTTCAAAGAGCAAGGGGAAATATAGCAAATGTTTGATTCTCAGCGAACATTATATACGCCCTCTGTTGGCAAAAAAGTTTCGCACTAACGCCCTGTGGCGTTGTGCAAAGCTTATGACCAATCATCGTGCCGGCCTTACTTCCAGTGCACCCTTACTGTGGCGACACAGCGAGCGTATAGTAATGACACTTGCCTTCTGTATGTAAGGTAATGACACCAGCTCGAACAAGTGAGATTAAAATCCGTGCGGCGCGGCGGCTGGAGATGTTGACCAGCTTGCTGTATTCGGATAATGTGATGCGATGGTAAGCACTGAGATACCGCAGTAGCGTGCGCTCGTTATCTGTGTAGGAAATTCGAATCGGTCGCTTCTCGGCTTTCATCAGGTGCACCATTTCACGCGAGGCAGCCACATTTTGATTGCCTTGGCGCAGATATACCTTTCGGTCTGGCACCTTTCGCAGGGTTTTCGGGTCACGTGTTTCAGAAACGCAGTAATGCGGTTTTTCATCGCTTGCTTGAATGACCACAGCAAGCACATCACGACCTTTGAACCCCAACACTTCGGTGTGAAAGCGAACAACAGGGTAGGTATGCCGTGTGGCGGCTTCGTGAAGGATTTCCAAAGTTTCTTTTTCACTTTCAATGCCAACAATGCGTTTGTCGTCATCGACGCCAATGAGAATCACGCCGCCAGCTGTATTTGCAAAGGCACATAGTGAGCGAGCAATTTTCTCAGGGGAGCGCACCAAACGCTTAAACTCCGTGTGGGCGTCCTCGCCAGTCTCAATCAATCGGTGCAGTTCTAAGTCTATGGGCATCGGTCGCAAAGTTTAGAAGTTGTGCGAAGACCTGCTTGCATTGCAAAGGTGGTCTTTCGCGTCAAAAGAAGACTCTATCAAAGAACAGCACATCAAAGTTGGTTCAGCGGCTGCTACTTTTTCTTGCTGGGCTTACTGGATGTTTGTGCCGTGGCTTTTTCGGCTTTCTTCGCAAGCACCTTGATCGTGACCAGACCTGTTACCTTCGGGTCATAATCAGCACGCAGGCGATTGGCCGCAATGCCTTTGCTGCGCAGGTATGCCACAATCGCTTGGGACCGTTTCAAACCAATGCGGCGGCGGGCATCTTCCAGCCGCTTCTTATAGTCCCGCTCTTTTTCGTTTTTGCGCTGTTCCAGCGTAACATCGTCGGCGTAGGCATAAACACCAACCGTCGTGCCCTTCTCAGCTTGCATAAGCTCAACGACAATGTCAAGCCCGCCGACATTTGCAGGCAGCTTGTCTGAGCCTTTTGCAAAAGGCACATCTACGCTGCGTGTGTCACCGACATTTTTGAGTTCCGCCGAGGCATCGCTAAAGACGGTTCGAACAGGCAATGGAATCTCAGTTTTCGGTTTTCCAGTTGCAACAAAGCTGGCGAGGATATAGTTGATTGCTTTTGCTTCTTGCTCAGTGAGAGATTTCAAAGGATGCTCGACAATCACATTATACTGCAGCTCGCCTGACTTGAAGAAAGCAAGATTATACTGCTTGCCGTTAAACTCGTAGCGACCAAAGTAATTTTGCGTAGTGTTGGTGCGCGCGGAGTTCATTGCAAGCTCCATTGACCAATCGTCTCTTGGAAGCTGATTTTTGCCAAATGAAATCGCTTCTTGCACTTGTGCCCAGATGCTAACGGAGTCGAAGGTAGGACGCGCAACAGAAATAATAACAGAGATTTTATTGTTGCCGTAGTAGTTGACAAGATTTTTATACCGCCGTTGTGAACTGACCCACTCTTTGGGAATGGCGTATCGGCAGCCTAATGTATCATCTTGAATGGTTTCCATCGGCAGACCACTGTCGGTCAATAAGCCCAAACGAATGAGGCGAACAGGGTTGATGCGCTCATCAGTCGTGATGGGCACATAGTCAAGCTCTTCTACCTGCGATGTCTCTCGAAGTTGAGCTACATCAAGCGTCGTAGTCGCAGTGTCAGATTTGGCAGCAGTCGTGTCAGCAGAGGGCACATCCGTTTTTGCCGCTTCTTGCGTGCCGCCACAGCTACAAAGCACTGCCAGCAGCACGAGCAAGAAAACCCTTACGCTATGCTTAGGCATTGACTGGAGTGGTTACAGGATTTTTTGCCTAATCGAAGTCGAAGATATGCAATTCAAAACAATACACAAAGATAAGGGCTTTTGCGATGAAAAAAAATCACTTGAAAATAGGCTTGGCAAACGCATAAGAACGTGTAACTTGCGCGCATCTTGATGGAATTGAAAAACCAGTATCCTTATGCACACCGAATACCACAAGTGGTTCAGTCCGCGCCTGCAACGCGATATGGAGCTACTTATTTTCGGGCACACAGGTGCACCAGTAATCGTATTCCCAACTTCCTACGCACGATTCTACGAGTGGAAAGATTTCCAGATGATTGATACCGTAGCAGATAAAATTGATGGCGGATACCTTCAATTCTACTGCATTGATAGCTGCAGCACCGAAAGCTGGTATAACTACTGGGCACACCCAAACTGGCGTATGCAGCGCCATAACCAGTGGGAAAGCTATGTGATGCACGAGCTATATCCGTTCATTCGTTACAAAAATCCGAACACCTTTACAATTTTAGCGGGCACAAGCTTCGGAGCATTCTTAGCCGTGCTTTTTGCATTAAAACACCCTTGGTATGCCAATAAGGTGGTGGCAATGTCTGGCGGTTACGATACGCACTCCTTTTTTGATGGTTACTACGACGAGGATATTTACTTCAATTCGCCACTGGATTTTGTGCCAAATCTTCATGACCACAATGAGCTGGAACGAATGCGCCAGATTGATTTTAAGCTCATTACAAGTCGCTGGGATATTCCAACTTGCTACCACACCACGCTTGAACTCTCAACCAAGCTGTGGAACAAAGGCATTTGGAATCAATGCGATGTCTGGGAAGATGCACAGCATGACTGGCCAGACTGGCGGCGAATGATTCGCGTCTATCTCTGAGGCAACTGAGACTCGAGCAACCCTATTCATAAAGCCAGTATGTTTTCCACCTGCGTAGGTATGTAGCAAGGCTTTCTTGGCTTTCTGCAAGAATAGTTGGCAGTGAAGCGTGCGCTTCAATAAGCTCACGCAAGCGAGCCGTGCCAGCAAGTCTATCCAGCGATTTGCCACCATCGACCCACTGCAGCTCCTTCGGGTGCACGCGCTGTATCGCCAGCAAAATCGCTACGCCAAGTGCAAACGGCTGAAAAGCGTGTCGGTCAGTTATCGTGATGCGAATGCCTTTGCACCACCTATCACGAAACTTTGGACGGCTGGATTTGCCTGCAAGACTTTTGGGCATAAACGAGAGCGTATCGAACCGCACGCCAGAGAGCTTGAACTCATACAACACAGAGCGCACCTTCTCAGCATCCAAGAAGGGGGCACCGAAGACTTCAAAAGGCATGTCAGTGCCGCGACCCTCGCTCAGGTTAGTGCCTTCCAAGAACACAAGCGCAGGGTAGAGTAGCATTGCATGGAGGCTGGTAATGTTAGGTGAGGGAGGAATCAAGCGAAACTGCGAATCTTCATCTGCAAAACGCTGACGCCTAAAGTTCTGCATCGCAACAACGCGTAACCTAAGGTGAGGCAACTCTTCAGACTGAATCATTTGAGCAAGCTCTCCAGCGGTGAGTCCATGCACGAGTGGCACTTTGACATAGCCTACAAATGAGCGATAAGCCGTGTCCAGCATAAAGCCCTGTGGCAAAATAGGGGCAATCGGGTTAGGACGGTCTAACACCACAAACAGCTTGCCCTGCGCTGCACAGGCCTCCATGGCAAGCTGCATCGTGGAGATGTAGGTGTAGCAGCGCGTGCCAATATCTTGAATGTCGAAAAGCAAGGCGTCAAGGTTTTGGAGCATCTCGGGGGTAGGCTTTTTGGTTGTCCCATAGAGCGAGTAGATAGGAATTTGCTCGCTGGTTTTGCCAGTGTAGATGTGCTGGCCGGCTTCTTCACGGATTTGAAAACCGTGTTCAGGTGCAAACAAGGCTTCAATGCGGAAGCCGGCTTGCAATAGTCGCTCGTAGTTTGGTTTGCCGTTGGCATCGACGCCCGTCGCATTTGTAATAAGACCAAGCCGCATAGACTGGAGCGCACTATCGCCACGCTCGAGCAGCACATCAAGCCCCATCTTGACCTGTGCTGCGGCGGGTGCATAAAGTCCACACAGTAGCAGAAGGGTAGGAAAGGAAATGAGACGATGTAGCACCATTCCAAAATAGCGATGCGGCAAAGGAGGCTTTATCCAGAAAGGGCAGGCAAAAAGCCTGCCCTAAAAGCAGCTAAGCAAAGTTGCTCACACTAGCTTAATCATCAGGTCACCGCGTTTTGCACCTTTCTTTGCTGCGACCGAAGCACTATGCGCAGGTTCTTCCTCTTCTTGCTGGATTTTTCGCTCAGCATCTTCAGGTATCCGACTCTGACCTGAATACAGCCGCTCTGCCTCTTCGTCAGAAATGGGTTCGAGCGCATAGTCCAGAAGGTCGTCCATTTCCGAGAAGAACTTAAAGCTCATATTCTCTAACGCTTCCTTGTTGGTTTCCATTACCTCGAGCACATCGTTGCGGTTGCGTTCAGGCAGGAGAATTTCGGTAATGCCTGCACGGCGCGCCGCAAGAATTTTCTCCTTGATGCCGCCTACTGGCAAGATGTGTCCACGCAGGGTAATTTCACCCGTCATTGCAATGCGAGGTTTGACCTTGCGCTGCGTGTAAATTGACGCTAAGGAAGTAAGAATTGATACCCCAGCAGAAGGACCATCTTTTGGAATTGCGCCTTGCGGAATGTGCAGGTGCACGTCCCAATATCGGAAAGCTTCATCAGGGATGCGGAAGTATTCAGCGCAGGATTTTAGATATGAAAGCGCGGCTTGTGCGGATTCTTTCATCACATCGCCAAGCTGACCAGTGAGCGTCAACCGCCCAGAGCCTTTCGTGACAGTCGATTCAATGAAAAGAATATCACCACCGACTGGGGTCCATGCAAGACCGATCGCTACGCCAGCCAGTTGCACAGGTTCGCTCATTTCGGGGAAATACTTCTCTAAGCCCAAATACTTTTTCAGGGCAGACTCTTCAATCGTGATAGCTGGGCGCTTAGCACGCGCTTCAGGCCCCTCACTTTCTATTGCAAGTGCAATGTCTTTTGCGACTGAACGGCAAATGCTGGCAATCTCTCGCTCCAAATTCCGCACCCCAGCCTCGCGTGTGTAAGAGTTAATGATTTTGAGCATCGCAGAGTCGGTGATGTGCAGCTCATTTGGCAAAATGCCGTGTTCGTCCATCTGCCGCTTTAGGAGATACTCTTTGGCAATATGCAGCTTTTCGTAATCGGTGTATCCAGTGATGTGAATGACCTCCATGCGATCTTTTAGCGCCAAAGGAATGGTATCAAGCGTATTTGCTGTAGCAATGAACAGCACGCGCGAGAGGTCGTAACTAACCTCTAAGTAGTGGTCGCTAAATGTGCTGTTTTGAGCTGGGTCTAAAACCTCAAGCAAAGCAGAGGACGGGTCGCCACGAAAGTCAGAACCGAGCTTATCGATTTCATCGAGCATGAAAACTGGGTCACTGGTGCCAGCGCGCTTGATGCCTTGAATGATACGTCCGGGCATAGCGCCGATGTATGTGCGGCGATGACCTCTAATTTCTGCTTCATCGCGCACACCACCCAGTGCCACACGAATAAACGCACGTCCTAAGGCGCGAGCGATTGACTTGCCGAGTGAAGTTTTACCCACACCGGGCGGACCACAGAAGCAAAGAATAGGCGCTTTCATGTTCGACTTGAGCTTCAAGACGGCCAGATACTCCAAAATGCGCGCCTTGACTTTCTCTAAGCCGTAGTGGTCTTCGTTGAGCACACGCTCGGCTTCGTGAAGATTGATTTTCGTGCTCGAGTAGGTGTGCCATGGCAACGAAAGTAGCGTGTCAATGTAGTTGCGCGTTACGCTGTAGTCAGGGGAAGCTTGTGGGATGCGAAGCAGTTTTTCAATTTCTTTCTCGACCACTTGCCGCACTTCATCAGGCATAGATTTCTTGGCAAGAGCCTCTCGGAGTTTAACGGCGTCTTGCATCTGAAGGTCATACTCGCCAAGCTCTGCCTGAATCGTTTTAAGTTGCTGGCGCAGGTAGAACTCTCGCTGCGCCTTGTCCATATCCATCTTGACCTTCGTCTGAATCTGCTTTGTCAGCTCCAAGATTTGAGCCTCGCGCGCTAAGTATTCAATCAGCTTTTCAGCGCGTGCTTGCAGGCTCGGCGCTTCAAGCAGACCTTGCTTATCCGCAGCAGGCACGTTCAGGTTTGACGCAATGAAGTGCACAAGGAATGGTGGGCTGTCAATGTTCTGGATGGCGTAGCTGGTCTCATTAGGCAGGTTAGGTGAAAGCTCAACGACTTTGGCAGCTAACTGCTTGATGCTACGCACAAATGCAACAAGTGTCGGCTCTTCATTGGGCAGCTCGTCCAGCACACTGACGCGCGCCATCAAGTATGGCTCATCTTGCACTACAGATTCCAGACGCACGCGCTGCAAGCCTTGCACGATGACGCTTGCGCTGCCATCGGGCAGTTTAAGCACTTTCAAAATCTGACCGACTGTGCCGACTGAGTAAAGGTCTTTGGTAGTAGGCTCTTCGACTTCTGCATCGAGCTGAGCCACAAAAGCCACCTGCTTGCTAGCAGGCAAATTCTCAATAAGTAGAATGGATTTCTTCCGCCCAATGCTAACGGGCGTGATGACATCAGGAAAAAGCACCGTGTTACGAAGCGGCAGAACTGGCACAGTTGTGTCAATTTTGGTTTCGCTTCGCGACGGCGGTGCTTGCGGTAGGTTCTTCGCCAAGTTATCTAATAATCCCGCCGGCGAAGATTCCTCGAGATTATCTTTCGTTTCACTCATCTTGGTCTCCATAATCCGTATAAGGTTCGCTATGTCTGTAATCAAGCGACACTGAACACTGCGCCACACTCCTTCTTCGCACAAAGAGCTATCACGCAGAACGGCACAGCTCTTTCTGCAACTCCTTCACAAACACTGCTTACAACGCTACGGGAACACCAATTGAAGCGGAACTACTGCGGGAAATCGCATCACGCTTTCTCTGGTTGAGTTCCAGTCTCAACCCATCAAAAACGCACACTGCTTTGAGTTCAATTTAACACAAAAACGACAAAAACGGTTTTCTTCTGCGACCTTTTTCAGCCGTAGAAGACAAGCAGCGTGAATTCAGGTTGGTTGGGGCAACCCTGCCGCTTGACAAAGAGCCCTGATTGTTCTATATTTTCGCCCCAATTTTTGCGACAGGGCAGTACGGCACAAGGAATTGGGCAAGTCCTATACAACGCTTGGCGACTCAACCATGTCAGGTCCGGAAGGAAGCAGCATCCAGTCTGCCTAAGCGTGTGATATAGTCCGCTTGCCCACTCTTTTTTGAGCGGCGCACCCTCGCAGGTTTTCTCAGTTTGTTTAATTACTCAACCCGCAAGGAGGAATTTGTATGCCAACCAAGCAAGATTTTCTGAGGGAAACGGTCGAACATCTGGATATGAAGCGTTTTAATGTCGTGCCGATGGTCGAGGCGATGGCGAAGATGGCCTTTCAAGCTCGAAATCTCTCACGCGCCGCAAAAATTTACGATATGATGCTAGCCGACAAAGACTGCGCAATTATTCTCACACTAGCTGGCTCGCTCATTAGTGCAGGCTTGAAGCAAATCATTATTGACCTTGTGGAACACAATATGGTAGATGCGATTGTGGCTACTGGGGCGAACATTGTGGACCAAGATTTTTTCGAGGCTTTAGGCTTTAGGCACTACATTGGCACACCTTTCGTTGATGACCGCATTTTACGCGAGCTGCATATTGACCGCATCTATGACACTTTTATTGATGAAGACCAACTGCGCATCTGTGACGAAACTACAGCGCAAATTTTTGGCGCGCTGCTACCTAAGCCTTACTCTTCTCGGGAACTAATGATTGAGTTTGGCAAATATCTCGAGCAACATTACCCTAATGCCAACTCCATCATTCTTTCATGCTACCGCAAAGGCGTGCCGATTTTCGTTCCAGCTCTGAGCGATTGCTCGGCTGGCTTTGGCATCGTGCATCACCAGTGGCATCACCCTGACGCACATATTTCGTTTGATTCGGGCAAGGATTTCCTGGAGCTCACTCGTATTAAGATTGAACACCCGACCACTGGCATTTTTATGATTGGGGGCGGCGTGCCAAAGAATTTCACGCAAGATATTGTCGTAGCCGCTGAGGTGCTTGGCTTTGAGAACGTGCAAATGCACAAATACGCCGTGCAACTCACCGTTGCAGATGAACGGGACGGGGCACTGTCAGGCTCAACTTTGAAGGAAGCAAGCTCTTGGGGCAAAGTGGATACGACCTTTGAGCAAATGGTGTTTGGCGAAGCAACGGTTACATTCCCACTGGTAGCGGGCTATGCCTACCACAAGCGTAGCTGGGAGGGAAGAAAGGGCTTTCGTTTCAACGATCTGCTGGCAACCCGCCACACCGTTGCAGCGTGCTAAGGTGGGAACGTCTGAACTGGATTCAACCTTACTTTTGACGTAATTCGGTTGCGGTTTCTTTCAACTTAACTCTACTCCAACGATGAAATTCTTCATTGACACCGCTAACTTGGATGAGATTCGTGCAGCGCAAAGCCTTGGCGTCTTGGACGGCGTGACGACCAACCCAACCCTCATCGCAAAGGAGCTCAAGCCGCTGACCTATGATGCCTTTATGAACCACATTCGGAAAATTTGCGAATTGGTTGACGGCCCCGTCAGCGCTGAAGTAACCACCCTCAAAGCCGACGAGATGATTGCCGAAGGTGAAGCCCTCGCTGCGATTCACGAAAATGTGGTCGTAAAGTGCCCCGTTACAATTGAAGGAATTAAGGCAATTAAGCATTTTTCATCCGTTGGCATTAAGACGAACGCGACCCTTGTTTTTTCACCAAATCAAGCTTTGCTAGCGGCAAAGGCAGGAGCAACCTTCGTTAGTCCATTCATCGGGCGGCTCGATGATGTAAGCACCGATGGTATTGCACTGATTGAACAAATCGTAACGATTTTCCACAACTACGAAATCCCAACCATGGTGCTGGCGGCAAGCATTCGTCACCCTGTGCATGTGATTAACTGCGCACTGCTGGGTGCAGATGTGGCGACTATGCCCTTCAAAGTCATTGAGCAGCTAATTAAGCACCCACTGACGGATGTGGGGCTGCAAAAGTTTATGGACGATGCCAAAGCCCTACGTGAGAAAGTAGCAGTCCCTTAACCTTAATCGTTAAAGGATATGAGCACCATAAAGCCCTTTGAAGAGCTTAGGCAAATGGTTGCCGAGATGGAAGAAGATTTTCGAAAATTCTATGAAAAGCGTCAAAATGCAGCTGGCACACGCATTCGCAAAAAGCTCTCTGACCTCAAGCGAAAAGCCCAAGAAATTCGTAATGAGGTGCAAGCCATAAAGCAAGCGGCAAAGCAAGAGAAAGCCAAGAAAACTACATCTGAAGGGTGAGACATTTTTTAAGTGAGCATATCGCAAAAAGGCTACTTTAAGGTAGCCTTTTCTGTTGTGACCAAGCACGAAAGCGCGACCTATACCCGTGCTGCCAAATCAAGAGGGTTGAACTAGATTAGATGTGATGCGATAGACGCACAAGCGCAATGTGTGGTCGCCCATTATTTTGCTGCGAGAATTGTCTGCGCATTTGCGCAGTAGTATGCAAGCGGAACAGGGAATAGGAAAAGAAAGTGATTCATTCTCAAAATTTTTATACCTTGCTGGGCAAACTTAATCGAGTATTATGCCTGCACAGGCAAACGCAACTAAGCCACTATGCTCCGTCAAGTGTATCTCTACTGGCTAAGCGGTCTAGTGCTTCTGATAGTAGGTTTTAGCAGTGGCTGCGGTGGTAAAAAAACTGCAAGCGAGTCAGTGACCGCTTCACCATCGAAGCCAGCCAGTACTGAACCAGCCAGCATGCCAGTGCACAACGCACCGTCTGGGAATACACTCTTTGTCATTAAAGAAACCGGCAAGTTCGGCTACATTGATTCCTCTGGGCGAGTGGTTGCCTCTGCAATGTATGAAGAAGCGGGTGAATTCTCAGAAGGCTTTGGGCGCATTCGGCTGGGCAATCGACACGGCTACCTGGATGCGTCAGGTAACCTTGTAATCAATCCACAATTTGATGCGGCAGGGGAGTTCAAAGAGGGATTTGCCAGAGTACGGCTTGGTTACAAGTGGGGATATATCAACCGAGAAGGTAAGTATGAAATTAACCCGCAATTTGATGCTGCAGGGAACTTCTCAGAAGGATTAGCCAAGGTGCGCCTTGCAGGCAAGTGGGGATTTATTGATAAGACAGGCAAACTGGTCATTCACCCCGAGTTTGAAAATGTAGGCGATTTCAAAGGAGGTGTAGCTCGCATCAAGCAAGCAGGTAAGTGGGGATTTATTGACAAAACAGGTAAGCTGCTTGTGTCACCTGTCTATGACCTTGCCTTTGATTTCTCGGAAGAAATGGCGCTGGTCAAACAGGGTGGCAAATATGGTTACATTGACCAATCAGGTCAGCTGGCTGTGCCTATTCAGTATGCATCGGCGCAGAGTTTTTCGGAAGGACTTGCAGCCGTAACCAGTCCCAATCCGCAAGATAAAGGCAAGTCGGGCTACATTGACAAGACAGGGCAAATGGTGATTAAGCCAGACTTCTACCGAGTAGGCCGTTTTTCAGAAGGCTTAGCGAAAGTCGGGTTCTACCGAAAAGAAGGGTATGTGTATGGATACATTGACAAAGCAGGCAAGTATGCCATCAATCCACAGTTTGATGCGGCACTGGATTTCTCTGAGGGGCTGGCATGTGTCAAATCGGGTGAAAAATGGGGCGCAATCGATGCCAGTGGTCGATATGTGATTCCGCCTCAGTTTGATACCATTTACGCTTTCAAAAATGGTCTGGCGCAAGCAAAGCAGGGCACGATGCTCGGTTACATCAATGCTACAGGCAGCTTTGTGTGGAGTACGGAGCTGCCTGAAATAGAGACTGTGTTCAGCCGCTTGTTTTACGGCACAATTGAACGACTGGAGATTCAAATGCGCCTTGAACGCAACGGAGAGGAGCTGTTCGGCACATACTTCTACAAGAACATTGGCACTGACATACGCCTAAAAGGCAAAATCGACAAGGAAAACAATATCACACTGGATGAGCTGGATGAGCAAGGTCATGTGGTAGCCACATTCAAAGGGGCATTTGTTGCACCTGATGTAATTGAAGGCAAATGGACAAAAGGCAATCGAACCTTGCCTTTCGCCTTGCGAGAAATGGTCTTAGAGACCAGCGAGGAAAATTGAATCCAGTAGTGCACATTGCGGTGTGCGGTGAAAGGCGCAGTAATTCAGCATCTTTCACTCTGCTCTAACAATGATGGTCGCTGAAGTTGGCTTTGAACCCTCGACGTCTTCTTCACTGGCTTCTACCACGAAGATGTTTTCGCCTTTGCGGAGCGGCACTTCCAGCGTTCTGCCGTAGCCTAAGACGCGCTTTCCTTGCAGCCACCTATAAACCACTTTGCGCTCCTCAGGGCGGTTGACAGGCGGCGCACTTACAATTGTTGAAGGGTTAGCAGGATTCCAAGTTAGCACAATGGGCTTCGGCGATGCGGTGAACTTCAAAGCCTCCCAAACCGTTAGCTCATATGTTTCAACTCTCAAAATCTCGCTGCGCGGTCGCCAGCCTAACTTGATGTCGTTTTTGCCAAGCACAGTGGCTTGAAATCTCGGCACAATCGTTTCAGCTGAGCCAGTGGTAACAAATCCAATCGCACGCGTCTCAAACACTTTGGAAAGATCAATTGCCGCACCTTGCACAATGTGCTTAGGTAGTGCAGTTGGAAAAGCGGGTGCAGGCACCACATCAATTTCCTTTACAATTGAATCGCGTGAGTTACGCAAATTTCGCTGGTCATCCGCAATCAGCTTGATAAGGTGTCGACCAGCAGAAAGTTGCACAAAATCGCTATCGTATGGCTGACCGTCAATAATCCAAGCAAAGCGCAGGGGGTCGCCATCGGCATCTTGCGTGGGCTTGGCTTTCAATGCAAGACGCTCGTTTTCATAAACAGGTAATGGGAGGCTAATTTCAGGCTTAGGTGCAGAGTTGGCAAATACGGTAAAAGTTTGAGTAGCGGTGCGATTACGCGTCGGGGAGTCATCACTAATGGTGAGTTCAAGACGATGCGTGCCAGCTTGTGAGAAAACGTGGGCAACTTTGGGCGTGGTACCAATAAGTTTGCCATCGGCTTTCCACTCATATTTTGTGATGAGGCCATCAGGGTCAGTAGATTGCGACGCATCTAAAATGAAGCGCTCACCCACTGCAACAGCCTTAGGCACGCTAGCCACTGCAACTGGTGGTGCATTGACACGAATGAACTTGGTCTGACTGGCTGACTTGCAAGCCACTTTCGAGTCAGTGGTAATCGTCAGCGTGATAGGGTAGATGCCCGGTTTGCTGAAGCGATGGGTCGCTTTAACGCCTGTTTTCACAATAGACGCCAGCTCACCTTGTTTTAAGGTATCGCCGTGAATCTGCCACTCGTAAGCGATAATTCTATCGCCTGATGTAGATGGTGAGGCGTCGAGGCTCACTTCATCATCAGTGGCAACCCATGTTGGCACACTAAACTCAGCAATCGGTCCTGCGACAACACGCACAATAGATGTAGCTTGACTGACGTTGCTACACTTGCCACGTTTCGCTGTGCCTTCCGTCCCAACTACGGTCAGCGCCACGCTGTAGACGCCGGGCTTAGTGTAGCTATGCTGCACAATTTTACCAAGTGCCGTTTCACCGTCGCCAAAGTCCCAAGCATAGGAGCCAATCGCCCCCACTGGATTGATGCTCCGACTGCCATCGAAGGTGAGCATTGCTTGCACGCAGACGGTTGTGTCGGTAAAAGAGGGAATAGCGAGTGGCGAACCGCCAATGAAGACAGGAATCGTAGCAATCGTTGGCTCTTGAGCAAAGCCGTCATCGAGTTTTAAGACCACGCTGTATTGTCCGGGCTTGGTGTAGATGTGAGCAGGGTCGGTTTGCATAGATGTCGTGCCATCGCCAAAGTCCCAAAAAAATTTAATTGCGTCGCCATCGGGGTCGTAGCTACGCGAGCCATTGAAGAGAATCGTTTGACCAGTGCAAGCCATCACAAGTGAATCGACAACCGCAACGGGTGGACGGTTGATGAGCACTTTGATTGTCTCACGCGTTCTGCTATTCGGCAAGTTTTGTCCATCGTCCGCTGTAAGCGTAATGAAGTGCACGCCGTCGCTCGGCGCATCCCAAAAAAGCACGGCTCCGTTTTGCTTCGTGCCGTCAGGGAAAAGCCACTCAAACGACAGTGCGTGCTTATCAATGTCATAGCTTCTTGATGCATCAAGCAAAATGCGCCGAGTGTTAGAGCGAATGATGGTTTCGGTTACAATGATAGGCGCACTGTTGATGAGCAGCTCACCCTGAACCGATTGCTGGCTATTGGTAAAGCCTTGACCATCGCTGACCGTAAGCGTGAAGCGCTGCAACCCTGTTTTGCTGAAAGCTTTTTTGACGACAGCACCTTTGATGACCGAGCCATCTGCAAATTGCCAAACAATCTGGCGAATCTTCCCATCTTTGTCAAATGAAGTGGAGGCGTCAAATGTAACAGGTTGATTCGGAGCGGCAACTTCCGCAGAGAGCTGATACTGTGGCACAGGAGCGTAGTTGAGGTGAATTTTCTTCGTAGACACGCTTTGCGCATCTTCAAAGCCAGAGTCGTCTCGCACGACAAGTCGCAAGTTATGGTCGCCTGACTCTGCGATGACAATCGTAGCGGTGTCGCCCTCAGCGACTTTCTTGTCATCTACAAACCACTCAAACGAGGTGATTTTACCGTCGGGCGCAAAACTTTTGCGACCATCAAGAAAAATTGGTCGATTCGGCTCAGCGACGCTCGGAGCTTCAAATTGTGCGGTTGGGTAGCGTAAAAGTCGAAACGTATGCGTAGTGCGCTGAATGCTGTTAGTTTGCCGTCTGCCATCGTCAACGGTAAGCGTAATAGTGTATTGCCCACTTTTTTGAAAAGTGTGCACAACTTCAATGCCCTCCGCTTTTGTGCCATCGCCAAAGTCCCAAAAGTATCGGAGCGTAGTGTCGTCGCCATCTGTAGTGCCACGAGCGGAGAAAGTTTGTTTGGCAGCAGTCGATTTTTCCGCTGCATCAATTTTAGGCACGGGTGGGAAGTTAATGTGAATCTCTTGTGAAAGCGATTGAATGGAGTTTGATACGCCGTGCCCATCATCAGCGGTGAGTGTAACAGTGTAGTCGCCGGGCTGTGCGAACTCAACAGTTACATCGCGTCCCTCAAAAGTCTGACCGTCGGAAATGTCCCACGAATACGAGAGAGTGCGGTCATCTGCATCAGTTGAAGCAGCTGCAGAGAGCCGGATTTTGTCGCTGGGTGCAGCTAAGGCAGGTAGCGAAAAGCGTGGCACAGGTGGTGCATTGACGCGATAACGCACTGTGGTTTGATACGATGAATTAGCTACGCCTGTCCCATCGCTGACGCGTAAAGTCATAGCATAATTGCCATATCGCTCATGCAAAACAGCCACGCTATCCTTCGTGGGGTCGCTGGCAATGCCTGCACCTAACCACTCGTATCGTAGCGAATCACCGTCGCTATCGCGAGCGGCTTTAGCTGCAAAGGTAACAGTTTCCTCTGCGGCAAATTCTTTGGGGTAGTCAATTTCCGTGTATGGCTGCGAATTGACTGTCAGGACAAAAGTGTCGGTTGCTGCTACGCAGGGTGAGTTAGTGGCGTCATCAAGAACGCGCAAGACTACTTGGTAACGATTCGGCTCAGCGCTCGAGAGGCGCAAGCGTGGCTCTTTGCTACGAATACCGCCATTGACAAACCACTCGTAGCGAAGTTTGCCACCATCAGGGTCAAAAGAATTTTCTGCGGAGAAAGTGGCGACTTCATTCGGCGCAATGATGCGTTTATCACTGCTGATTTTGGCAACAGGTGCTTGGTTAATGCGCACGCTGAAAGGCTTGACCCATCGCTTGGGAAAATAGACCCCTTCTGTAGGAATCCAAAGTTCTGCCGTATAAGTGCCGGGCTTGCCAAAGGCGATGCGAGCTGTGTCTCCCACAGCACGCTGAGTGCTGTCAGGCAGTTTTGCAACCCAAGTAAGAGGTCTAACAAGACGTTTAGGCAGCGTCCTATCGCTTAGGCTGAAGCGCACTTCATCGCAGCGGTCGCCCGGCATTTGCTGAATTGTAACGCTTGGTGGCGATTGAATCTTGGAAAGGTTCGCTTGCAAGTTCCAGAGAACAGGCTCTTTTGCGCCAACAACCGTGAAGAAGTTGTAGCGACCTGAGCGCGTAACGGAAAGCCCCCAGTGATTGGGTTCGCCCGAAATGACGGGCTGCCAAAAAGATTGGGCTTCTGAAAGCCGGGCTGAATGGCCGAAATCATCTTTGAGCACAATCAGTGCGCCTTCTTCACCTTCCAGCAGAAGTAGGGGCGGAGGTTCACTTTCAAAGTAAGGCTTCAGTTGCACTTCCTGTGTAAGCCCCAGATTGATAGTGCCGATGGAAAGGTCAATTGCAATTAGTTCCCACTGTGTGCTTTGCTTTGAGGGCTCTGAAAGTTCTGTGGCAGTAAGTTTGAATGCATTCACATCATTGCCATCAGGAGAAACGCTGGCACGCACAATGTAGCCAAGTGAGTCAGGCTCGACTTGTGCCAAAAGCTCCCAACGGTTACGGTATCGCTCTTCATCTAAGACAGAGAGCACAGCGATAGGTTTTGCTTCTGCATTTGCTTGTGCAATGAGACGCTTGCCATTGAGTGTATAGAGGTCAGCAAAGCGAAAGAGTGAAAAGGTTGTGCGCATGTCAATTTTGCCATAGATAACATCGTTGCTTTTGAGCGAAAGCGAAGCATCAAAAATGCGAATTGCGGCGGCATTTGCGTTGGGTTTAGGCTTTATCCAGTAGTCAAAGTAGGGGCGGTAGAGACCACTGATGTTGTTGGGAGTTTTTCCAGCGATGTGCAAAGTCAGTTCTTGCGCAAAGCTTACTGATGTGCTGAGCACCGAGAGCGCCACTATGATGAAAAGAGTTTGCCGCACACTCATTTGACGAAGTAAGTTCGAATGATGATGGGTTCTTTGGAGTCAGGTGATTCAAATGACACAGTTAGGGTTTGGTTTGGAGTAGGCTCAACTGAAATAGCCCAATTGCCTTTTGAGTCGGCGATGGCTGAGTAGATTTTCCCGCTGTGCGTAAGATGCAGCGTTAAGTTTGGATAAGCCAAGCCACGCACCTGAATCGGCAAGCCTTTGGAGAGCAAAGTGTCAGTATTCACGATGCACGACCACGAAAGTTCTCGCAGCTGTTCTATGCGAATTCGCTTTATTCTGAGAACGAGATTGCGGCGATTTTGTGCAGCATCGAGCGCAGAAAGTTGCACTAATTTTTCAGCCAGAGTGTCTAACTGAACTGTGAATTCAAATGTGCCGTTCGGCATCGTGGTGAGCAGTTCGCCATCTTTGAGTAGTGTACTATTCGGTTCGGTTTCACCGCGAAGTGTGAGGCGATTGAGCGTTGTGTAGCGCAGCAATGTATCACCCAGTTGAGTCGGAAAATCCTGAACGAAGAGGAAAGGAGGCTCGGTATCAGGGCTGCGCAAAATGCGGTAAGTGGGACTATCAGCGCCGCGCAAGCCCAGTCGGTCAATTGCTTGAAGGCGCACAAAGTGCGTCTCGTGGGGCAAGTTTTTGAGCTGAAGCGACAGCGCAGTTGTGAAATAGGCCTTCACATGTCGGCTAAAATCGCTCTCGGGACTCACCTCAATGTGATACTTTGCGGCGCTTGGCACGGGATTCCATTGAAGCGTAAGTTCATTACGAAAAATGACAGTGTCTAGGCCATTCCATCTTAGACGTGGCGCAGGCAGAAGTTCCACAGGGGGAAGTGGCTCTTTGCCTTGAAGCACCACAGTGCCTTGATTTTTTTGGAGTGTAACGAGCATCTTGCCGGCCTGCACTTGCATAGTGCCATCGTAGTTTGCAATGCGTGCGATGCGTACAATGCGTGCATCACTGACGCTAGCCCAAAATTTGCCTGAATTGACAATCGCTTCGGAGCTGCCTGCATTGAGCTTGAACATGCCTGCTTCTTGGGCTTGCGCCGAAAGCTGAGAAAGCAAAGTGCCTTTAACCAGCACCACATCTGCGCGCAGCGTTTTGTCTAATCGGTCAATGCGAGCAGTGCGCACAATTGCAGTGGTGTTTTCACTCACGAAAAGGGTGCTGCCATCAACAAAGGCAAGCAAGGCAGAGCTTTGTGCAGCAGTGCGAATGCCATCAGATTCAGCCAAAAGATCGCCTTCCGAAGCTGGTTGCCACACTCCCAGCAAGCCTTTGCGCTTGTCTACGGTGCCCGCTTTCTTTTTAAGTTTGGCTTCAATCGCTTCGGTGCGGCGCGCTTCCACCGTTGAAGAAAGCTCTGGCAAGAGCGAAAGGAATTTCTCCCCTGCAGAGAGAGCTGGTTCAAGCTTGCCATCAGAGACAGCTTTGTCGTGTGCCTGAAGCGCTGCGCTTGCCGCAGAGAACTCCGCTTCTGCTAAAACGGGTGCGCCGCGCTTGATAAGTTGGCTGAGCGTTTGGCGTTCCAGATTCACTTTTCGGCGTAGCTCTGCAAAGGGCTTGAGCGCTTTCTGTGCAGAGGCAGGAAGGCGAAATTCATTGCGAATCAAGTATCGCTCCGATAACCCTACGACCAGTGGCCACGCTGCAGAATCTCCAGCCACCTTTTGCGAGACTTGCATAAGGTCACTGGCTTTGAAGACAAAGCCACTCTCGCGTGGTTGGGCACCTAGCCATACCGCAAGAAACACAAATGCAAGGGTGCTACAAAGATGCCGTAACATCATTTGTGCTCTGCAGCAAATTCAATAGGTTCAGCGGCTTTAGTGGCTTCGACGGGCAAGGTGATGGTAAAGCGAGAACCGATTTGTGCGTTTGACTCCAGCGAAATTGTGCCGCCGTGTCGTGAGACAATTTCTTTCACATATGCTAAACCCAACCCTGTTCCAATTTCCTTTAGGTGCTTGTCGCTCTGCACGCGATAAAATTTTGTGAAAAGCTTGGCTTGCGCTTCAGGTGGAATGCCGTAGCCGTAGTCAGTAATAGAGAAAACAACGCTCTTTGGTGTAGCACGCAGTTCAAGTTCAATTGTGCGGTTTGGGTCGCCGTATTTAATGGCGTTGGTCATCAGGTTCTGAATCGCTTCAGCAATCAGCTCTTCAGATGCGTAGATAGTGGGAATATCGTCATCGCACTTGAAGGCAAATGAAACTGATTTCTCTTCTGCCTGCGGACGCAAAAGGTCAATAAGCATTCGCACAATATCGGGTAAATAGACAGGCACGCGCACGATTTTTTGTCGCCCTGACTCCAAGCGCATCACATCAAGAAAGCGATTGACCAGCTTTAGGAGCTTGTGGCCGCTTTGATGAATCAGCGTGATAAATTGCTGCTTAGACTGCTCATCAAACCCTGAAGGTTGCATTAGAAGGTCGGAAAAGCCAATCACGCTATTGAGAGGTGAGCGTAGCTCGTGCACCACGATGTTGAGTGTTTCTTCTTTGATTTTTTCCAGCTCGCGCTCTTGAGTGAGGTCGTGCAAGATAATAAATGAGCCTAACAAGATTTTTTCCTGCGAGTAGAGTGCAACCGCTTGCGCGCGATAGACTTCGGTTGTCTCGCCTAAAGTGATGCTTATCTCGCGTTGGTCTCGCACAGCTTCAAAGTGAGCGGCGTGCTCGGTCTGCGTGCCATGTTTGACCACCGTGATAGCAGAGTGCTCAAAGAATGCGGTGCGTGTGGGTGGCTCTTGAAATCCTAAGCGCTGGCAAAGCTCAGCAAACCGTGCATTTTGAAACGTAAAGCGGTCGTCGCTGCCTGCAATGCCAATCAAGTCTTCGCTGTAGGTCATTAGCAGCTTGGTTTTCCACTCTTCGAGAATAATCTTCTCGACGTTCATTTTTTGGTATCGGTCGAGCGTTTTGCGCATTGCCTCAATCGTTTGCGAGAGTGTGTGTAGCTCGGGCAGCGCAAACAGTTCAATCTTATGAGAGAAATCCAGTGCCTGCATAGGTCTGACGGCTTCCACAAGCTGCTGAACAGGCTTTGTAACTTGTGCAGAGGCGAGCCAACCTGCAATAAACATCACAGCGCAGACCACTGCAACAAAGACCAGTGAAAACCACATTAGCTGCGCAGCTGGCGCTAGCACAACTGCCTCTGGAAGAACGACCGCAAAGTAAAGGGGCACAGTTTTAAACGGTGCAACGGCAATCAGATAGGGCTTGCCTTGAATGCGCAAGGTGCGAGATTCTGCAACCAGTGCAGGGCGCAAGTCAGCAACAGAGGGAAAATCTGCTGTGCTGGCTAACTGCATCAGCACATCTGCTTTGCTTAGAAAGAGGGCATACTTTGCTTCTTCGCTGAGCGGAAGCGAGAGCAAGGTGCGTACGAGATTGGTGGCATCGAAGTATGCCGTAAGCAAGTATGGCTTTTGTGCCAGCGTGGCTTGCTTCTGGAGGGCGAGCACAAAGCGAACTGAATCGACACGGTGAAAAGCCACTAAAATTGAAGCATCGGACTTTGAGGGTTGCCAGTCTGTTTGAGCAATCACATAGTTCTCTTTTGCGTAGGCACTGCTGTGTGCATCTAACTCATCGCCTGTCTCAAGCGAACGCACAAGGACGCGAATAAGCTCGCTGTGAGTGCCAATCTGGTCTTTAAGCGCCAGTTCGAACTGCTGCGGACGCGATTCAAAGAGAAAGACAAGATACTGCGTAGTGCGCAGCCATTCAGAGAGGTCTCTATCGGCGGCTTCAATTGCAAATCGCTGCGCCTCGCTGATGATGCTGGTGCGCTCACTTAGCAATGCGCGATGATACTGCGGCAGCACAAACGCATACACAAAAACCAGCGATGCAAACAGGAGCAAAGAAGAAACAGCAAAAACGCGAGCACGCAACGAAAGGCGAGAGAAGAGCGATAAACTTCCTAAAGCCACCACCGTTCGACCGTTAGCTGTTTAATTTCGCCGCACAAATTAAGCAGATTAAGCAGTCCTTACAAAATAAGCAACTGACTGCTACCCTGCGCCGCCGAGAGGGTAGGCAAGCGATTTTAACGGTATCATTTTCCGCGTGACCAGTCGGGCAGCGTGCCCAGTGAAATGTCGAAGACAGAAGGGGCTAAAAGAAACACCAGAGCAACGATGATAAGCGTGAAAAGCATATTGAGCCAAAAGCCAGCTTTGGCCATCTCTGGTGCGCTAATAAGCCCACTGGCATACACGATAGCATTTGGCGGCGTGCCTACAGGAAGCATAAAGGCACAGCTCACACCGAAGGTTACGGGAAGCAAAAGTAGATACGGGTTTTCTCCCATTGCAGTGGCAACAGGCGCAACAATTGGCAGCATAGTTGCTGCAAGTGCCGTGTTGCCAATTAGCTCAGTGGCAAAAATAGCAGCCAGCGCAACCAGCAGAACGACGACCAGAATCGGTGCAGTGCTTAGACCAGCAAGCGACTCACTGGCAGCTTTAGCTAAACCTGATTTCTGGATGGCTTGCGCAAGGCTGATGCCACCACCAAAGAGCAAAAGCGTGTCAAACGGCAATTTTTGTGCCTGCCGAAGGCTCATAACAAATTCCCCTTGCTTGAAGTCTACAGGCACAAGAAACAGTAGCAGCGCACCGAGCATAGCAATGCCCGCATCAGAGAGATTGAGTTTTGGGAATGCAGCAGACACAAGTGGCTCAAATATCCAGAGTAGCGCCGTGATGCCAAAAATGATGGCGACTCGCTTCTCGCCCTCTGTCATTTTGCCGAGTGCCCTTAGCTGTGATGCTATAAGATGCTGACTGGTGCGCAGGGGTTCTTTGGGTAGCCTGAAAATGAATTTTGTCATCAGAAGCCATGAAAGTGGGAGTGAAATGAAGACAAGAGGGATGCCAACTAATGCCCACTGCGCAAAGCTGACCTTGACGCCGTAGGTTTCGTTCATATAGCCAGCAAAGTATGCGTTAGGCGGCGTGCCAACCAGTGTGCCCATTCCACCAATGCTGGACGAGTAAGCAATGCCCAACATCATGGCTGTAGCGAAGTTTGTTCGTGTGGATTTGCTGTCTTCCTCGCTAAGCACAAGGTCGACAACTGATTGACCAATCGGCAGCATCATCAAGGTGGTTGCAGAGTTACTAACCCACATTGAAATCAGAGCCGTAACCAGCATAAAGCCGCCGACGATTGTGATAGGCTCAGGTGGAATTTTGGAGAGAATCCAGAGCGCAATACGTCGGTGCAAGCCTCGTTCTTCAATAGCTAACGCAATGAAAAATCCGCCCATAAAGAGAAAGATGATGGGATTGGCATATGCTGCCATTGCATCTTTGGCACTGGCAATATCCAGCATCGGCAGCAGCACTGCAGGCAAAAGCGCCGTCGCAAAAATTGGGATGGCTTCGGTAATCCACCACATCGCCATAAGCAGCGTAAGAGCCGCTGTTTTCCACGCTGCGTCGCTCACTGTGGTAGGCTTTGGCAAAGAGAGCATCAGAACGAAGGTCGCAATGCCTAACAGTAAGCCAATGCGTTGCCGCAAACTGTATTGCACTAAGACTTCTTGCACGGTAAAAGTCAGGTTATGGCCCAGTTTCTTCTTGCAGCGATTCAAGTGCCATGCGCGCTGTCTCATTGCTGGGGTTGAGCGAGAGAGCTTTTTGATAATCGGCTTCGGCATCTTTGTAGCGCGCAAGAGCACGAAACGCTTCAGCACGCCGAACATATACTGCATCGTGCTCTCTGAGCAAAAGTGCGCGTGTGTAGTCCTCCACAGCAAGGTCAAAGCTCTCCAGTCTGAAATACACTTCTGCACGCAGGAAAATAGCCGCAAAATAATCGGGCTTTAAGCGGATGGCTTCGCTAAGGTCATGCAGCGCGCCAATAAGCCGCTGGTCAGCGACGAAAAACTGTGCCCACGCATAATACTCTTCGGCAGAGCTGGGCAACTTTGCGGGGGGAAGCGGTCGCCACACTTCGCCTGAGGGTTGAATTTGACGTGCATTTGGGCTAAGGTCAGGCACAGGAATACCTAGCGTTGCAGTGGTCATTTGCGGAGCTTGTGCCGCAGGATTGGGAGGGCTGTAGCCCGATGGCAACTGTGCATTGCGTGCCGCATAGATGGCTTCCTCACGAATACGATTGAGGTTTTCGGCTATCACTTGCTCTTTTGTGGGCAAAAGCGAAATAGGCACTTTGACCAGTTCCAAAATCCACCAGTCTTTCGGAGGCGGATAAAAAGGCTTGACTTTTTTAAGCAAAGGCATCTCGCTCTGAATCACCGAGGGAGAAAGGCGTTTGGGTTTAAGCCATTCACTCTCCAGCGGCTCGGTTTGAAGCAAAATGCGCTTTGGCTCTTCAGGCTTAGGCGGTCGCACTTGCGCCCAAACGCTGGAGACGTGGCAAGCTGCAATGAGCAGACCGGTAATGGTCGCTACTACACTGACTCTCATCGGCGCAATCTCGTCTGGTTTGAGTGCCTTTCACAAATTACAATTCTTCTGCAACTACGCAACGCATGGTCGCTATGCACCTGTGTAATCACAAGAGGGCAGAGACTTTACTTCATCATTTGAGTGGCGAGCGCAAAGATGCCTTGTTGCAGCAAGGTTGAAATTGTGCTTATCTTGTACAAGACGCTTGATGGTCTGAACCACGATGCATGTGGCTAAAGCGCTTGGCTATTGTTGAAGCAATAGAATCCCATGACCGAACAAAAATGCCTCTCGTGACCGGTGCGAGCAAATTATCCCTAACGCGATCGCAGTGGCATAGCGTTGAAATGGATAACATATTTCTCCATGAAATGAAAAGCACTAAGGATTGCCTTGTTACTTTGCTCCGGCTGAGTGAACTGGTAACGCTGTGCATGGCATATCCAACGCTTCAAGCTGTGTGTGGAAGATGCAGTATCGTTTTGCGCTGCTGTTAGCAGCTATTTTCTCCTTTTCGTGTGCGCCGCCTCCACAAACGCCATACCTGCGCGACCTCCTGCCTGAGCTGCAGCTCATTGCAGGCAGAACTGATTCTGTGCTCATAAGTGACCTGTTCTATGCAGAGCGCTACGATGCGGAGTTTGAACCACACCCTCACATTCAGATTGCTTACGACACGGCTTCGCGCTGGCTGGTGCTTACGCCACAGATGGATTTTGAAGGCTACACGCTCCTTGCGTTTCGACTCGGCGCAGCGATGTATCGCTTTCCTGTCAAAGTCAAGCGACTGGTTGAACATACTTTCCGCTATGTGCCAAAGGGTGTGGCAAAGCAAGTCTCTGTGATGGGCAGTTTCAACGACTGGAATCGCACTTCATTGCCCATGCAGAAAACGCCTGATGGCAGCTTTGTGCTCACCTGCCGTTTCGATGAAGGGCAGTATCAATACAAGTTCGTGGTAGATGGTGAGGAAATAATTGATGAACAGAATCCGCAAAAAGTGCCGAATGGCTTTGGCGGCTACAACTCAGTGCTTAGCATTCCGCCACGTCGCACGGAAAAAGCCTATCTCCACATTGCTTCAATGAAGCGTAAAGGTGATGAGACCGAGCTGGCATTTGTCTTCGAGCGCGACAGTGCCTCAGGCAAATTGCTCTCGCAACACATCATCGCTTTGATAGATAATCAACTGCTGGGAGCGCGTCAGCTAACAATTGTGGAGAATCGCATTGTGGTGCGGCTCAGGGGAAGCGACTTAGTGGGCGAAAAAGTGTTGCGCCTGGCTGTCTCGCAAGACGGAGTTTCAACACCAATGCAAACCGTGTTTCTGCTTGACGGTCTGCCAAAGGGCGCGCCTGAATCCCGTCGCCCCAGAACGGCAAATCTGGCGCGCGAAAACACCGCCAAACCCTTTAACTGGCACGATGCGATTATCTACTCCATCATCATTGACCGCTTTGCAAACGGTGATTCGTCCAACGACCGGCCACTTGTGCATGACAGCCTTTTTGCGCCAGCAAATTACTTTGGCGGCGATTTTCGGGGCATCATTCAAAAAATTGATGAAGGCTACTTTGATTCACTGGGCGTCAATGTACTCTGGCTTTCACCTGTCAATAAACACCCCGACCGTGTGCACCGTGAATACCCGCCGCCGCATCGATACTACACAGGCTATCATGGCTACTGGCCAGTGAGTGCCACAGAAGTCGAGCCACGATTCGGTGATATGGAATTGCTCCGACGCCTCGTTGCCAAAGCGCATCGGCGTGGAATGAAAGTCATTCTGGATTTTATTGCGCATCACACGCACATTGACCACCCCTTCTATCAAGCTCACCCTGAGTGGTTTGGCACGCTGGACTTACCAGACGGCAGGAAAAACTTGCGGCTTTGGGACGAACATCGCTTGACGACTTGGTTTGAACCGTATTTGCCATCGTTTAACTACGCCTCAAAGCCAGCACTGGACACAATGTCTAGCAACGCCGTTTGGTGGCTCAAGCAAACCGATGCCGATGGCTTTCGACACGATGCGGTTAAACACGTGCCAAATGACTTTTGGCGCATTGCGACAAGAAAAATCAAACAAGCGATTCAAATCCCAGAAAAGCGGCGTATTTATCAAATCGGTGAAACCTTTGGCAGGTACGAGCTTGTAAAGTCCTACGTCAATAACGGACAGCTTGATGCGCAGTTTAACTTCAACTTGTTTTACACAGCACGGCGCGTCTTTCTTTCACCAAGTGAATCGTTTGCCTCACTGGAAGCAGAACTGCGCCGAACCTTTGAAGTCTATGGCACGCAAAACTTAATGGGCAATTTGATGGATAGCCACGACCAAGTGCGCTACATTGCGCTGGCGGACGGGGACCTTGACCTGAATGAGCGCACCCCGACAGGACTATCGGCACAAGACGCTGCATGGCTCTCGCCGCCAAAAGTGGATTCGCCGATAAGCTATGAGAAAACAAAACTCTACCTTGCTTACCTGCTGACTATTCCGGGCATTCCAACAATCTACTACGGCGATGAAATCGGGCTAACTGGTGCAGCCGACCCTGACAATCGTCGCCCAATGCGTTTTGGCAATCAACTCAGTGAGCTGGAGCAAAGTATGCTTGCCAGCGTAAGACAGCTCATTAAGCTGCGTGCAGCGCATTCGGCCCTGCGATACGGCGATTTTCAAACGCTGCTGGCAAACGAGTCGTGCTTTGCGTATCTGCGCTCTGATTTCAATGAACGGGTGCTTGTGGTGCTAAATAAGTCTAGTGTATCGCAACCTCTAACAATCCACTTGCCACGTCTCTACAAGGCGACAAAAGCCGTAAATTTGCTAAGTGGTAGCGAGCTGGAGGTAGCCGACAGCAAACTGTCGCTTGCGTTACCAGCGTTTGGCTACGCCGTGCTATCAATTGAGTAAGAGCGGCAAAAATGCCGTGAGCAATTCTCTAAGCAAAACGGTTCGTCCAAGCCTTGAAGAAAATCATCATTGCCATAGATGGGCCGGCTGCATCGGGCAAGAGTACGACCGCCAAAGCACTCGCAAAGCGATTAGGCTACACCTACATTGACACAGGCGCAATGTATCGCGCCATCACACTCAAGTTCTTGCGCTCACCTTTTCTCGACGAACTTTTTTCAAATGAAGCGCGTCTGAGGGAACTTCTGGACAACACCAATGTGCACTTGGAGGGAGAAAAAGTGTTTCTGGACAACGAAAATGTCTCTGACTTGATTCGAAGCAATGAAGTGTCGCGGCTGGTCAGCAAGGTGAGCTCACTCAAGCTGGTGCGCGACAAGCTCACCGAGTATCAACGCAGAATTGGAGCAGCGCGAGGGGTTGTGATGGACGGGCGCGACATTGGCACGGTGATTTTCCCCGATGCAGAGCTTAAAATTTTTATGACAGCGAGTGTCAAAGAACGTGCAAGGCGCCGCTACGAAGAACTCTTGGAAAAAAGTCCAACGGGCAGCTTGAACATCTCTATTGCTGAGCTTGAAGAAGAAATTGCGCAGCGTGATAAAGCCGATGCAGAACGCCCGATTTCTCCAATGCGCCAAGCCCCCGATGCAATTGCACTGGATACCTCCGACCTTTCGATTGACGAGCAAGTAGATTTCATCTATCGCCACGCTATGCGCCTCATTGGTGAGCACAGCTAATCTGAAAGCAGCAGTTTGCAAAAGCACCAGAATCTTGTAAGTTGCTAAGACTTTAACCACACTGTAACGACCAAAGGAGGCAAGGCAATGTTGTGGCAAGCGATTCCAATGATGATGGCACTGGTGCTCTGCACATTTTTCCCGTCACTGGAGGCAAGGGATATTCGCGTCTCAAATGTCAGGCTGCTGGTGCAGTCGCCCGCATCGGAAAGCCCCTACACGGTGGTAATGTTTGACCTGTCGTGGAAAAACTCGTGGCGTGACGAGATTAACTGGGATGCAGCATGGGTATTCGTCAAGTATCAAACCAATGATGGTATTTGGAAACACGCAACGCTATCGGTGCATCCAGAGCATCACTTTGTGCCCGATGCATTTGAGCTATCCACCGTGCCCGATGCAAAAGGCGTCTTCATCTACCGCAGAGCAGAAGGACAAGGCGATGTGGTAATTCCAGACGTGCAGTTACGGTGGTTAAATCGTGAAGACCGAGTGACGGTTCGACCGAACTCTGCAGTGAGAGTGTTTGCGCTGGAAATGGTGTATGTGCCTGAAGGACCATTTCAGATTGGCGATGGCTCGCTGTTTAATGTGGCAGGAAATTTTACCGACCCATTTCAGACGGTCTCTCGCCCGAAGCCCGAGCGCAAGGTAATGACATTTCGAGGACTAAGTCCTGCGCCCACGCGTCCAGAAATGCGAGAGTCGCTGGTGATGACCGCCTCAGGCATTCAAGATGCCTCACGCGTGGAGATGCGTGAAATTAGCCGTCCTGCCCGCATTGAAAGCGAGCGCGAGCTGCTATTCGGTAATTCTACGGCTGATAACTTTGGAAACAGCGATGGGAAAGGAATGCTCATTAGCGACGATGTACCACGCACTTATCCCAGCGTCGCTATCCCTGAGCATTTTCCGAAAGGCTTTGCCGCATTCTACTGCATGAAGTATGAAATTAGTCAGGGCGAGTATGCGGCGTTTCTCAATACGCTCACCGATATTCAAGCTGCTAACCTCGCTCCAGAGGGCAGCGAAGAATATCGCTACACGATTTATGCCGAAAACTTCAGCTTCAAGGCGAAGCGACCAGAACGCGCATGCAATTACTTAGAATGGAAACATGGCACAGCGTTTCTGGATTGGGCAGCCCTGCGTCCTATGACGGAATTGGAATACGAAAAGGCGGCACGTGGCACACGCACCGCAGTCGCCAACGAGTATGCGTGGGGGCGGGATAACCCTGTTGCAGTCGAGAAAATCATTGGCGAAGAAGACGGAACGGAAAAGTTCTATCCAGAAAACGCAAACTGCAATTTTGGAATGCGCTTCTTCGAGGGAGGCGATGGCGGGCGTGGTGCCTTGCGATGTGGATTTTGCGAGAAAGGAAATCTGGGACGCAAAGAACCCGGTGCAAGCTACTACGGCATTGCAGAACTTTCTGGTAACCTGTGGGAGCAATGCATCACAGTCGGCGACCCGCAAGGACGGCGCTTTACAGGCTTGCACGGTGATGGTGAGTTAGATTACGCCGGCAATGCCAACGTAGAGCGGTGGGCCTCGGGCGTGAATGGAATGGGCTATCGCGGCGGTAGCTGGAGCAATCAATCGTTTCGGTTGCGCATCTCAGACCGACAAGTCGCAGTAGGCGGCGCCGTTGCAAACACAACCGTTACCGCCGCAGCACTGGGTTTTCGGGGGGTGCGCACAGCGCCACCTCGCTAAAAGACAACGAACCGCACCACCGATGAGCTTGACACTTGCACATATCCAAGAAGCGGCACAGCGCATTGCACGATATGTGCATCGCACGCCTGTGCTGACCAGCCAAAGCCTGAATGCAATAGTGGGCGCACAAATCTTCTTCAAGTGTGAAAATTTTCAGAAAGTCGGTGCCTTCAAGTTTCGTGGTGCATGCAATGCTGTGTTTTCACTGTCGCCCGACGAAGTTCAGCGCGGTGTAGCCACACACTCCTCAGGCAATCATGCAGCAGCACTGGCACTGGCAGCTAAACTGCGTGGCACAGTCGCAACAATCGTGATGCCCAAAACGGCACCTGCTATCAAAAAGGCTGCAGTAGCAAGCTATGGTGGACGGATTATCTTCTGCGAGCCAACACTTGCCGCACGCGAAAGCACACTTGCCGCAGAAGTAGCGCAGAGCGGTGCAACAGTGATTCACCCCTACAACGATGAGCGCGTGATAGCTGGGCAAGGTACTGCAGCTTTAGAACTGCTGGAAGAGGTGCCTAACCTTGATGCCGTGCTGACGCCAGTAGGAGGCGGCGGTTTACTCTCTGGCACGGCCATCGCCGTTACGGCACGCTCACCTAAGACAAAAGTCTTTGGCGTTGAACCTGAAGGTGCAGACGATGCATATCGCTCGTTCAAAACGGGGTATATTCAACCATCGCTGCAGCCAAAAACTATTGCAGATGGCTTGCTCACTTCATTAGGCGATAAGACTTTCCCTATCATTCAAGAAAAAGTAAGCGACATTGTAACGGTCAGCGAAGAAGGCATTGTGTCGGCAATGCGGCTCATTTGGGAGCGAATGAAGATTATCGTAGAGCCGTCGTGTGCCGTGCCATTTGCAGCGCTGCTGGAAAGACGCCTTGACCTTCCAGGCAAGCGCGTGGGAATTATTCTCAGCGGTGGCAATGTGGATTTGGACAAGCTGCCTTGGCAACATAGCGAGCCTGCAACCTACGGCTTTGCCGTAAGCAGTGTGGTTAATCGATAGAAAGACCTTGCGCCGCTAAGCACAGCGCTTTCGTCTGAGAGAATGCTCGGTGCAAGCAGTTTGGCAAGTTTCAGGAAAGGCAGGGTGCGAAGTTGCATAAGTATCTCAGACTTGCGCGCGCTATCTAGTCGCTCAAACGCATCTGGACGCCAATCCCAGAGGTCAGCTTTCGCAGCAAAGAAACCTGCTGTGGAGAAAGTATCGAAGTGCTTATCTAAGCGCTCAAGGTAGGTGGATAAATGCGTTCCAGCTAAAAGAAGTGAAAAAATGAAGTAGTGCCCATACCAGAACATGGTGCGATAAGTAAAGATGTCGGTTTTACCGAAATGCTTGGGAAAGTCGAGCATCACATATGGGTAGCCTTCATAGTTTTCACCTTTGGCAATTTGCCCACGCACAAAGTCCGTTTGTTCAGGGCAAAGAATGTGCTCAGGTTCAAGTTCAGCCAAGAGCGCATGGCGCACGCGCTGCATTAGGTCTTTGAGTTTTTCAGTTGCTTGGTGTTTCAGCTCAAATGGAGTGCGGCTGGAAACCAGTGCCAGTTCCTCAGGCGTGAGCATATCGTTCAAAAGTTCAGTCCAGTAGGTATGCTTCAGGAATGAGGTTGCCAATGTTGAGAATAAGACGCTCATCAAAGACTTTCTTAATGCGCACCATTTCCTTGATGCCCTCTTCGCCAAACATCATGACCAGATACTCTGCTTTGATTTTGCCGATGCCATGTTCAGCTGAAATCGTGCCGCCAAGTTCAAGTGTCTTTTGAATGAAATGGCGGTAAAGAGTGTAGGCACGTGCAGCTTCCTCTGCATTCTTAGGCAAGATATTGAGGTGCAAGTGCGAGTCGCCAATGTGACCGAAAAGAATGTAGTCCAAGTTGTGCCTGTGGCAGCCTTGACGGTATGCACTGAGCAGTTCAGGGAATCGGGCGTGTGGCACAGCCATATCGGTCGAGATTTTTCGCTGCCTAAAGCGGGCATACCATTCATTGACAAGCACCGGCAAAGCATGTCGGAAGGCGCGGAGTTGCTGCTGTTCGTTAGGCGTGAGTGCAATCCAGCTTTGCTCTAAGAGCGCGGAGTGAGTCTCGAGCAGATGATACCATTCAGCAAGGAGGTGGTCTTCAGTCTCTGCAGTCGTTTCTTGCTCAAAGAAGATGGCGCCAGTTGCATGGGGTGGAATGTTTGGATACTTTTGGCGAAGGAAACGAAGTGAGTGCGCGTCAAAAAACTCAATTGCTCGAGCTGAAATACCTGCTTGCGCTTGTGAGCGCGTGCGAGCCGCCTCGACAAAGCGCAAGAGATGGTCGTCATTGTCAAAATAAACCAGTGCGCTGAAAATTTTTTCGGGCTTTGGAATCAGGCGAAGGTCAGCTTCCAAAATCACAGCCAGCGTGCCCTCTGAGCCGATAAAAAGGTCAATGAGGTCCATCTCTGGTTTGCTGTAGTAGCCTGCTACGTGCTTTGAAGTGTGGGGCATGGTGTAGGCTGGAATCTGAAATCGGTAATGCCGACCGCGCGGCGTCTGAAAGTCTATCCAGCCCGATGCATCGGCGAAAATCTCGCCCCGTCGCACCTCGCAAATTTCTCCGTCCGCAAAAGCCAGTTTCAGACGTTGCACATACGGACGAGTTGGACCGTATTTGAATGTACGCGCACCTGAGGAGTTGTTTGCGATGGTTGCACCGATAAAACAATATCGCTCAGTAGGGTCAGGTGTGTAGAGTAAGCCAAGTTCATCGGCAGCTTGCTGGACATCGTAAAGAAGCGCACCAGCTTGCACCGTAGCCAGTCCAGAGCCATCAGGAAATTTTTGGATATTAAGGATTTTGTTTAACCGATGAAAGGCAAGCGTGTAACCACCAAATGGAATCCGACCGCCTGTTGTGCCAGTGCCGTTGCCTGAAAGTGTGAGGCGAATGCGCTTCTGCCAGCATTCGCTGAGCAGCTCAGCGACCTCGTTATAGGTTTCGGGCAAATACACTGCTTCGGTATGACCGCCTTGCAAGACACTGGTGTCTTCCAAGAATGATTGAATCTCAGCTGGGTCTGTTTTGACGACCATTATTCTAAATGCGAGTTGACTCCATCAAAGTATTAGCTTGCACAGAACGAAACCCTGTGTAGCCCCAGTGCCGTTCCGCAAGTTCCAGCACGGTAAAAGCCATACCGTGCCTTATCTCTGGCTTGGTGAAGATTTGACGCAATGCTGTGCCGCGCTCGCCTGTTATCTCACCAGCAAACTCAATGCCATGCCGTTCCAGCGCAGCAATGGCTTTCTCAATGTCGGCAACATTAACCGCAATGTGATGCAAAATCTGGTCGCCAAAGGTCTCGACCCACTTGGGAATGACGCAGCCTTTGCCGCGCTCGCCGTCGTAGGCTTGGTCAATGAAGACGGCAGGCAAGCCCGGACGACGATAAACCTTTGCCCACCATGTGTCATACTCGACAATACCTAAGTTAATATCTTCCAGAAAGCCAGCTGATAAGAATTCTTCTGCACGGCGCTCCACATCTGTGGTGCGAATAGTAATGTGGTCGATGAGCGGTCGCAAGCCAATGCCAATATCTTCCAGAAGTTGATTGAGCGTGCGAGCTGCGGCGTTATTGTCCAGATACTCTGCAACGTAGCGCTCTACCAGCGCCTCAGCAGTGCGAAAGGCGTCGTGCGGCATTGTGTTGAGCGGGTTTAGTTGAACAAACTGCTTAAGAGACAAACCAGCGTAAGATACGGACAAAGTATGAGAAAAGAGCGATAGGCCCAAAGTGAATCAATCACTTTGGGTCTGGAGAATGAATGCGCACAAATGTTACATCGTAGCACGTATTTTTACACTTGAACACTAAACACAGACGACAATGAAGCCTGAACTGCTGGAAACTTTCGAGAACAAATTTCCTGACCGTGATTACACGATTGAAATTGTCAATCCTGAGTTTACATCGGTCTGTCCGAGAACTGGCTTACCAGACTTCGGCACGGTTACAATTCGCTATGTGCCCGACAAACTCTGCGTAGAGCTAAAGTCGCTCAAATACTACTTTCTCGAGTATCGGAACGCAGGCATTTTTTACGAGAACGTAACAAACACAATTCTCGATCACCTGCAAGAAGTCTTAAAGCCACGCGAGATTACCGTCATTACAGAGTGGCGAGCGCGTGGTGGAATTACAGAGAAAGTAACAGCTGAATACAAGGGCAAGTCCAGTCGTCATCGTCCGGCAGGATTTGTAGTCGAGTCGCGCTCACAAGCGTAGGAGAGTGAGGCGCATATTCTGCAGTGTTACGGGCGGATTACATCGGCATAGAGGTGAGCAGGGCTACCCACCTCTACGCATGTGGGCAGGCTCAGAGCAAGCCACGCTCGTGTGTCCAGCGAACAAATTCTGTTTTAAGCTGCTCAAAGGAATCCAGCACGAAGAGCACATCTTGCAGGTGCCAAACATCATAGTCTTGATGAATCACCCGTGCGACCTCAAAGGGGTAGATAGTTACTTTGCCAGACAGAGCGTGCTCGACTTCTTCGCTGGATGAGAGTGCGCCCGAGCCAAAAATTCTGACCTGACCGTCCTCATAGATGAGGCCAAACTCAACTGTGAACCAATGCAGGCGTTCAAGATAGATGCGGTCTTGTCCTTCTGCACGCAGAGCCGCTTTGCCAAAGAGCTGGTAGAAGTCGGCAAAGTCGGGGTGTGTGAGCATGGGTAGGTGCCCGAAGACATCGTGGAAGAGGTCAGGGGCAGGGGTATAGTTAAGTTCATGTCGTCCACGAATGTAGTCGGTAGAGGGAAAGATGCGCTCGGCTAAAAGGTTAAAGAAATCACGCTCATGCAAAAGTCCCGGAATGCGAGCAACTCGCCACCCTGTTGCTTTCTGCAACTGGCGGCTGAGATTAGCCAGCGCAGGAATCCTCTCCTCACTTAAACCCAGCAGGGAAATGCCTGTTAAAAAGTCACGGCAAGCGCGCCCCGGCAACAGTGCACACTGACGAGTGTAGAGGAATCGCCAAATGTCGTGTTCCTCGTCGGTGTAGGCAGGGTATGCGATTTCATCGCCAATAGGCGGTGGGCCGTCCAAATGCTGGGGAATACAGCGTGGGTCAAGTGCACCGTCCTTAGTAGCTTTCTCATATGCGGAAAGTGGCGCGTCGTTGGTAAAGGCAGGTTCGCTCAGTGAAGCCGTCATACTGAAATCCCCCAAAGAGTTTTTGTGCGCAAGATTAAGACTTGCGCAAAAGCAAAATTATAGGTTTTGAAAATGAAATGAAAAGCACCGTGTGAAAAGAAAAGTGAAATCCAATCCCCCATAGAGACTGCCGCATAGTTGTATCCCTGATGCTTAGACGTAGCGGCAGCGATAAGTGGACAAACCTGACTACACTATTAGCTCATGGCAGTGGCTGAAAACTAACAACTAACAGAGGCACTGCTTGGGACTTCAAACGCTGCCTACATTACCTTTTAGTTACGCACTTGACAAAAAGAAAAAAAAACTTATTTTATGCAGGCAAGCAACAAAACAACAAAGTCGAGTCCAATTAGCTGAGAACAGTGGGAAGGTAGCTACGATGTTTTTACCCTTCCGCTTTTCCTACCCAGTTCAATGACAGTGCTAAGAGCACGCTGCAGGAAAATTCTTTTTTGGCAGTAGGATAAGACTGCAAGCGTCTGCATACTAGCGGCAGGCTTGAAGTGTCGCATTGCCTGCGTAGACCTATGCAGGTGAAAGATCTACATTGCCACCTGCAGAGGACACCAAGGGCAAGGCTTTTGCACGAGGACGCGATTCCTTGTCTCGTGTCAGGATGTATTCTTCAAGCAATTAAGTGAGGTGAAGTTGCTTTTTTTAACCAAACAATGGAGGAGAAGATATGCCAAATCCAACCAGTCAATCTCAGCAAGAAACCATCGACATGTCAGCAGAGCTCGAGGAGTTTGAGCGCTCGGGTCAGCTTTCGCAAGAACAGCTTCAAAGCTATTGGCGGGAGAACCGCAACCTTGTGCTCACGCTCCTTGCAATATGGGCAACCGTCACTTTCCTTGTGCAAGCAATCGGTTCAGTCCTCAACAATGTGGTGATTCTGGGCTTTCCACTGGCTTACTATATGGGCGGGCAAGGGGCACTCATCATTTTTATCGTGCTCATTTACATCTACGCCAAGAAAATGAATGAATTAGATGCAAAGTATAACCTGCAAGAAGAGGAGGACGAGAAATGAAGCTCAGAAATATCTTCACGCTCTACACCGCAGGCTTCGCTGCTCTAGTCATCATCGTGGGCTTGCTGGAAGCAGCAGGCGTGTTGCAGCTGCAGGGTATTAGCTGGATTTTTATGGGCTTTTCCGTGCTGGTCTATGCGATGATTGGTTTTATTACGCGCACCAGCGACCCATCGGAATACTATGTGGCAGGACGGGGCGTCAATAGCATATACAACGGTATGGCAACAGGCTCCGACTGGATGAGTGCTGCATCGTTCATTTCAATGGCAGGGTTGCTCTTCGCACTGGGGCACGCTGGACTAGCCTACATTATGGGCTGGACAGGCGGCTATGTGCTCTTGGCACTTTTGCTTGCGCCTTACCTGCGCAAGTTTGGGCAATACACCATTCCTGACTTCTTAGGCGCGCGCTACGAGGGTAATCTGGCGCGCACAATAGGCATCATCTGTGCAATTGTAGTCTCTTTCACCTATCTCACGGCGCAGCTTACCGGAGTCGGACTGATTGTCAGCCGTTTCATTGGGTTGCCACAGGATGTCGGCATCTATGTAGGGCTAGCGGGCGTTTTGGTCTGCTCTTTTCTTGGTGGAATGAGAGCCGTAACATGGACGCAAGTTGCGCAGTATATCGTGCTCATTATTGCCTACCTCATCCCAGTAATTGTGCTCTCGACAGTCATCTTCAAAGTACCGCTGCCACAGCTCACTTACGGACAGGTGCTGCAGAGCATTACGGTGATGGAGAACCAGATTGCAGGTCGAGAGAATCCAAATTTGGCAAGCATTCCAGAAGAGCGACTAAATAAGCGCATTGACCCAGAGAAGGAAAAAGAGACACGGGCACTTTGGGCAAATGATGTCAAGGTGCTGACAGCACGGCTTTCTAATCCTGATTCGGCACTGCAAGCAATGCGTGCCGAAATTGACGCTCGCCTTGCAGCACTAGCACCCGAAGCAATCGCAGCAAAGAAATCTGCTCTCGAGAAGGAAAAAGCTGACCTAAGTGCACTGTTAGCTGCCGCAGCTCAGCCAATCGATGAAGCAAAGCGCGCAGAACTCACTACGCGCCTTGCTGCAATTGATAAAGAGTTAGCCGCACTGACACCCGAAGCAGTAGCAAAAGCCAAAGAGAAGGCAGAAAAAGACAAGGCAGCATTGCCGAAAGATGTTGAAGATGCCAAGACCAAGTGGAACGCTGCGCTCACGACGGCGAAAGCACAAGCCACACCACCAAAGCCGTATCTGGCAATTCCTGAGGGTATTGGTATGGTAAATTTCTTAGGTCTGATTTTCTGCTTGATGTTAGGCACCGCAGGGTTGCCACACATTCTAACGCGCTACTACACCACGCCGAGCGTCAAGCAAGCGCGCTCCTCCGTAGCATGGTCACTTTTTTTCATCTTCCTGCTTTACTTCACTGCGCCAGCATATGCTGCGTTTGCGAAGTATGAGGTTTTCATAAACCTTGTTGGCACACCAATTGCAGAACTCCCCAGCTGGATTGCGCGCTGGAAAATTGTCGGTCTGTTCGATGTGGTCGATAAAAATGGCGACGGCATCGTGCAGTTTGCCGATTTTGTGGTAAAGTCGACAGACTTTGTAGTGCTGGCTACTCCTGAAATTGCAGGGCTGCCGGGCACTATCACAGGTCTTGTCATGGCAGGTGGCTTGGCAGCCGCGCTCTCTACGGCTGACGGTCTCTTGCTCACTATTTCTAATGCGATTTCGCACGACCTCTACTACAAGATTATCAACCCACAAGCCTCTGTAAGTGCCCGCGTTTGGATTTCAAAAATTCTGTTAGTGCTAATTGCCTTAGGTGCAGCGACATTTGCGGCGTTTGTGAAACTACCTGTGATTGCAAACACAGTTGCATGGGCATTCAGCTATGCAGCCTCGTCAATCTTCCCAGCACTGGTGCTGGGTATCTGGTGGCGACGCACCACTGCAGCAGGTGCTATTGCAGGAATGATTGTGGGTCTGGTAATTTCCATCTACTACTCCTTTGCCCACTTCAATGGAGCAGCCAACTGGTTCGGTATTGACAACCGAAGTGCAGGGCTATTTGGCGTGCCCGCTGCATTCTTGGTAATGATTGTCGTCTCACTCCTAACCCCAGAGCCAAATAAGAAACTGCAGGAGTTTGTCTACAGCGTCCGCTTCCCCAAAGGTGCAATGAAAGGCAAAGAAGTCGAAGCCATCGGCGCAAAGGCTTAATGAACGTTTCGGTGCAAGGCGTGCTTTGCGGGCACGCCCTGCACTACTTGTTCACTTAGAGAGCCTGTTCATTCCAACTTAACTATGAAACTATAGGGAAAGGAGAATAAGTATGAATCGACTGGGTCGCAGCGTACTAGCGCTAATCTGTATTAGCCTTGTCTCTACTCGAGCCTTCTCGCAAGGCTCAGAAACATATGGCGCTGGTGCACGCTTCAACCTTGATTCGCTGGGCACCAAGTATATCCGCTTGATTACATGGGTGCAGATTTGGACACGCTATCAAGAGCAAAACCCCGGCACAATTATCAATGGCGTACCCTTTGACTATTTCTTCGACATTACCATTCGACGTGCGCGTTTTCTTGCATATGGTTCTTTTGGCAATGGAAGTCTCTTTATGTTTCATGTAGGTATCAACAACCAAACCTTTATCAATGCACAAACAGCTGGCAATGATCCCACAGGTCCAGCTAAGCGACCACAGATTTACATTCACGACATCTGGTATGAACAGCGCATCATTCCTGAGCTATACATCGGATTTGGCTTAAACTACTGGAAAGGGCTTTCACGAATGACCAATGCCAGCACACTGAACTTTATGGGCATTGATTCACCCATTTTTTCTTGGCCTACTATTGATGCCAGCGACCAATTTGTGCGGATGCCTGCGATTTACATTAAGGGTCAGCTCTTTGAAAAGCGCTTGGACTATCGCTTTGCGTTAAATCAACCGTTTAAGCCTGGGCCGGGACTAGCGCCTGAAACCAGTACGATTACCGCCGATGGCAGAACAACTGCTGGGCAGCTGACAAATGTTGCAAACTATAACCCCTTCTTTATGCAAAAGTCCCTTGAAGGGTATGTGTTCTGGCAGTTCTTTGATATTGAATCGCAAATTTTACCCTTTATGGTCGGCTCATATTTGGGCACAAAGAGGGTCTTCAACATTGGCGCAGGCTTTTACTATCACGGTGATGGAATGTCGACGCGCAAACCACCTCTGTCTCGCACGGCTGGTGTGCAAGCGCTCACAGCCGACTCGCTTAACACACACCCAATTGCGCTCTTCGGCATTGATGCGTTCTTGGAGCTGCCTTTTGGCGAAGGCGCAGGACGCAGTTCGCTGACTGCCTACGCACTCTTTGCGCGCTACGACTTTGGCCCGAACAATGTTCGCTATGTTGGCATTATGAATATGGGGTCTGGGTTTAGCCCACAAACTTCAACACCTGAACAGCGCATTCCGGGACTGGTTGGCAACGCTTATCCGATGATTGGCACAGGCAATCACCTCTTTGTGCAAGCTGGCTACACCTTCCCAAAGACCCCTATCGGCAAGTTTATGCCCTACTTTATGTTTACCTACTCGCAGTTTGACCGTCTCAAGGACCCGATGATTTTGCCTGAGTTGGGTCTAAACTATTTTGTAGATGGACACCACGCCAAGTTTACGCTGCACTACCGACTGCGACCAACCTACCGCCAAGAGGTCAATCCACCTTTTACAGGACCAGACGGCCTGCCTGCAATTACACGTGACGGCAGTAAGAACGAACTCATTTTGCAATCAATGGTGTATTTCTAACCTATTTCGTCAGAGAGAAACCAAAAAACGCAGAGGGAAGTGCAGCATGCTGTGCTTCCCTCTGTTTCATACAACCATAGAAGGGAGGAAGCATAATGGGAAAGATTTTTTTTCTGCTGCTTGTAAGCTGGGCTGCATTTGGCTGCGCAACTACGCGTATTGCACCGCCACGCCCTATCAAAATCGCTTGCACCAATCTGTCCAAGTCCGAGTTAGTAAAGTTAGTTGTGGCAGAATTGCGAAAAGATAACTTCGTAGTTGAAACAGCCGATGAAGAAAAAGGTCTGGTAGAAGCAGAGCGGCAAGTTGCCTTCATCGGTATCGGGGAAAACACACTTGTGCTCGGACCATATGCAATGAATATTGCCTACCAAAATGATACAGTAGTGGTTAATTTCGAGACGGTGCGTGTAGGACCTGATGGAAAAGTTGTTTCAATTGAGGCTTGGGACGAGCGCAATGCCAGTAGCTATGACCTAAAGCACTTGAAGCCTGTGCTAACCGCAATTCGGAACGCTTGTCAATCAAGGAATCAATAAGACGGCTCGCGGAGATATGCCTAACCTAAGGGCAGGAGGTAGGTGTGGCAGAGACCGTCTTTGCATCATGTAAGAAAATGACGAAAGTTGGGTTAGTGATTGCTGTAGCGCTCTTAGGCGCCTGTGCCTCTGCGTCGCTACCTAAGCCAATCAAGTACTGGTGCGCACAGTCTGCACCAACTTTTGTATCCAGCGCAGTTAAAGCCTTTGAAGCTAATGGCTATCAGGTGCGCTCAACTGATATTGCGCGTGGCGAAGTGACGGGCTTTAAGCCAGAGAAAATTTTTATGATTGGCGACTCGCCAGTCAGGGCAGGACCATATCTGGTGACGGCGCGACTACACCGTGACACAATGACCGTGCTGGTCTTCACGGTCAAGGAAGACGGTGTAACACCAGAACGGAGCTGGGATGAGACGGCAACAGACGAGTTTGAAAAAAGCCAGTACATGCCGCTGCTGAGCGACCTTAGGGCACTCTGCCGACCACCGGCGCCATAGTCGGAAAGCGAAGACGTGCACCAGTGGTAGTCCAGCGCTTGCGCACGCGCACGCTGTCGAAGCCCAATGCAAAGCGGTCGGCATATCGGAACGGATAGGGAGCACCACCATTCCACTTGTCGTAAGGTGAAGCATGAGGTTGCCTGAGGTAAAACGCACTGAGGAAGTAGCGACCTTCAGGTAACTCGCTGAGCGTGAAAGGCACGACGGCAACGCCCGTTGCATCAGGCTGCACCCGAAGCAAAGTCGGATAAAAACGGTTCTCACCTAAAAGCTCCGCTTGCAAGAGTACAGTGCCAGCGCTGTCGCAAATCAAGTTGCCTTCTAGTGTGCCAAACTGCTCTTCTGAGGCAATTTGAAATCGCCTGGAGATGACGGTATCTTTTGTGGGTAAGTTGCGAGCGCTGAACAGGCGGGAGTGGTCAATCGTAAGCCGATACCATGCGCCAAGAGCAAAACCGACCTCTGGTTGCAGCTCAGCACGCTTTGCATCAACGAAAAAGAGGCGATAAGGTACAGGTTGAAATACGCCTGCTATTTGCTGCTCAAGTGTCAAAGCTGCCTGAAGTGAAGCACGGTTAATCGGGGCACTGAACTGCAGCAACAGGGTGCGTCCGCGTGCCGATGGTGTAAATTTTTCCAGCACATTTTGCGTGCTATCGGCAAACGGCGGTTGCCAGAGCGCAATGGTGGTATCAGGTTTTTCACTACCGTTACATGCTGCCAGAAGTGAATCGCCCGAGATGCCAAATTGATCTTTAACGCCCACCGCTCGAATGCCATAGAGATGGCGCTCACGGAGCGAGTCCGTAACCAGCATAAGGTGTTCTCGACCGCCTTCCACCAGAGCATAGAAATCATAGACCGTTATGAGCGACTTTGCAGTAGAATCAAACACAATAAACTGCGTCGGCAGGAGGCTATCTAATGCCAGATTGCGGTTGAAGCGCAAAGCAAGGGTGGTAACACTGCGCGCTTCGGCAACTTGTAACTCCAGTTTTGCCGTATCTGGCTCTGAGGTCATTCGCATCAGCACATTTTGCATGCCTGTGCGAACAGGGTGAAAAGGCACAGCAAAAGGCTCTTCGGCAAAGTCGTATCGGCGGTTTGGGACCTTATCTTCAATCGCAATGAGGCGGTAACGACCTTCAGCAAGATAGTTAAGCTGAAAGTTTCCTGCTGAGTCGGTTTGTGCAAGGTAATCGGGCTTTTGTGTGGCAGGGTTCAGTGTGTCAGCATAAAGGGAGTCGTGTTCAGGTAAGAAATAGGCCAGAACCAACGCACCCTTCAGCGGACGATTATTTTGCCCGAACACTCTCCCTGCAATCGTGCCCGAGTCAATACGGTCTCCAGTTGAGAAGGCGAAGGTATAAGATTTTTCAAGCGCATTGCCACGCGTGTCTCTAAGGTCGCTGGTGAGCGTATAGGTGTAGGTGCGGTTCGGTTTGAGTGTGTCGTAGATGAGAATTTCAGCTTCTAGACCACTGCCACGGATTTCAATATCTTCCAGCGCAGGTGAAAAAAAGACAGCGGCACGAAGCGACTGCATATTGACAAACTTATTGAACTCAATCACGATACGGTTGCCAGAGAAGCGCGTGGTGCCAGAGTCAGGGTAGATTTTCACAATCTTGGGCGGCGTACGGTCTTCAGGGCCACCTTGAGGGGCAACTTCGGTGGCACAGGAGGCGAAAAGAAGAACAATTGGCCAGAAAGTATGGTAAGAAATGCACTTAAGGCAAATGTGTAACTTCACAGAAGCGTTGCGACTAAGCGAATTTTTTGCTACCTTCGAGGCTCATTTAGCCTTCGAAACCAGATTGATTATGAATATACGCAATGCCGAAAAAGCTTAAAATTCTCTTCGTGGCAGGCGAGGTAGTCCCGTTTGCCAAGACGGGAGGACTTGCCGATGTAATGGGGTCATTGCCTCAGGCAATTGAAAAGTTCAACAACGAACCCCGCATTATGATGCCCAAATACGGCGTCATCAATGACCGAAAGTTTCGCTTACACGATGTCCTGCGCCTCAAAGACCTCCCAATCCCTATTGGCTCTAAGACAGAGATGCTGAGTGTCAAGGTCACGGCATTGCCATCCAGCAAAGTACAAATCTACTTTCTCTACAATGAAACTTACTTCAAGCGCGATGGGCTTTATGTCAGTCCGACGACGAAGAAAGACTATCAAGACAACGATGAGCGATTTATTTTCTTTAATCGAGGCGTGCTGGAAACGCTAAAAACGCTGGGCTGGAAACCCGATGTGATTCACTGTAACGACTGGATGACGGCGCTCATTCCTGCCTATCTCAAGCTGGTCTATAAAGATGACCCCTTCTTCAAGAATGTAAAGACCGTCTATACTATTCACAACATAGCCTATCAAGGTGCCTTTCATAAGAGTGCGCTCTACAAGGCAGGCTTTCCAGAGTCCGAATTTACGCCAGAAGGGCTTGAGTTTTACGACAGTTTCAATTTTATGAAAATCGGCATTGTGTATGCCGATGCGATTACAACCGTTTCTGAGAAATATGCCGAAGAAATCCGCACCGATGATGAACTGTCGTGTGGAATGAAAGGTATTCTGAACAAACGCAAAAAAGACCTTTACGGTATTTTGAACGGCATTGACGAAAGCATCTGGTCGCCAGAAAACGATAAGCTCATTGAGAAAAACTACAATGCGGATGACTTGGCGTCGAAATTGGAAAACAAGAAAGCTCTGCTGCGCAAGTTGAAGATGCCTTACAACGAAAAGACGCCCGTCATTGGCATGATTTCCCGCCTTGTTGACCACAAAGGTTTTGATTTGGTCATTGAGGCGTTTGACAAGATAATAGCACTGGATTTGCAGATGGTGCTCTTGGGCACAGGCGAAAAGGAATACGAAGACTTTTTCCGTAAGATGGCTGCAAAGTATCCTGAGAAGTTTAGTGCGACCATTTCATTCAACGATGAACTGGCGCACCTAATTGAAGCAGGCGCTGATATGTTCCTGATGCCTAGCAAATATGAACCCTGTGGAATGAATCAGATGTATAGCTTGAAATATGGCACTGTGCCAATTGTGCGTGCTACAGGCGGTCTATACGATACGGTAAAGCCATACAAGAACGGCAAAGGTAATGGCTTTGTGTTTGAGAAATACTCTGCAACCGATATGCTGAAAGCCATCAAAGAAGCACTGGAAGTCTACAAAGACCAAAAAACTTGGGTCAAAATCGTGCAGAACGGAATGGCAACCGACGTGTCGTGGGAGCGCTCAGCAAAGAAGTACGACGAACTGTATCGAAAGCTGGTCGAAAGCAAGTAAGAAAAGCACAGGCACGATGGAACGCATTAAAGCGCTGTTTTTAGACCGTGATGGCACGATTATCTACGACGAATTAGGTGGATACATCAAGACGATTGAGCAAGTAAGAATCGTGCCACGTGCTGAAATTGCGCTGGCTGCAGCCAAAGAAGCAGGTTACAAGTTGGTGTTGGTTAGCAATCAAGCAGGAATTGCGAAAGGGATTGTAACGGAGGCGCGCGTCGAAGAAATTAATGCATATCTCCAAGCTAAACTTCAAGAAAAAGGAGCGGGCTTAGACTTGTGCTACTATGCGCCAGCTCACCCAGACTATCCACACCCCAAATACGACCAATATCAGTCATGGCGAAAGCCCAATACAGGAATGGTGGAGCAAGCTATCAAAGATTTTGAGGCAAAAGGTTGGATACTCGACCGCAGCCAGTCATATTTCATCGGCGATAAGCAAGTCGATATTGAATGCGGCTTGCGAGCAGGCTTGCGTCCTATTTTAGTAATGACTGGCTACGGTGAGCAAGAGAAGTGCCAGCAAAAACAAACCTTGCCAGAATTTGTTGCACAGGATATCTACGAAGCAATTTTAGGATATGTGCTCAAAAAGCAACCTTGTCCTGCCGAATAACTACGCTCTAAACTCAACTGAAAAGGAATGCAAACTGAAACAATTGAGAGAGATTACGAGCGCGCCGCCAAAAGCGAGATAAACAACGTGACGCATCAACGCTGTATGGTCGCATATGAATTTGCGCGCGACTACATTCAGGGCAAAACGGTGCTGGACATCGGCTGCGGCAATGGCTACGGCACGGCAATCCTCGCAAAAGAGGCAAGGGAAGTGACGGGCGTGGACTATAACAAAGCAACGGTGGAAGCAAACATAGTGCGCTATCAAGACTTGCTGAATGTGCGCTTTGTGCAAGCAAAAGTGCCACCACTGCCGTTTGAGACGGATAGCGTGGAAGCAATTACCAGCTTCCAGTTCATTGAGCACTTGCATCAGCGGCGAGAGTTTCTAAAAGAAGCCTTCCGAGTCTTGAAACCAAAGGGCGTGCTGCTGCTGACAACGCCGAATGTCAAGCGCACACTGGCAAGAAATCCATTCCATGTGCACGAATACACCTTCGCTGAAATGGAGGCGGAAATTGCAGCGGTTTTTCATCGCTATGAGCTTTTCGGTCTGAGTGGGAACGACAGGGTCGAAGCTTACTATGAAAAAAATGCTGAATGGGTGCGCAAAGTCATGCGATGGGACGTGCTTGGGCTACATAAAATCTTACCAGCCACGCTGCTAACTAAGCCATATAACCTCATCACGCACCTAATGCGTCAACGCTTGAAAGAAAGCGTTGCCCACACCACTGAAATTACCGTCGCAGACTTCCAAGTTGTAAATACGGACTTGGATAAAGCATTGGATATCTACGTGGTTGCTTACAAAATTTGAAACAAGCAATGCAGCAAAGAGGCAAGTGCAGCTGGAAAGCATTGCTGGTTATAGGCTGGGCAATCGGTTTAGCTGCATGTGGCAACGAAGACTTGGACATTGTAGGCACAGATGCACGTTTTTTGCGCCCGAACCAATTTCTCACGCTCAATACGGATACGCTGACGCTACTGAATTTTCAAGCTGACTCGGTCTCCACAGGGTCGTTGCTTGGAAGCCCAAGTGCGATTTTGGGTATTCAGCGCTTGCCAGATGGAAAAGAACTGCGTGCCACAGCACACTTGAAATTTTCCTACCCTTTAGCTGCGCTGGATTCCAGTTTCAACAACCGTCCGGGAGCTATTGTGCGCATCACTGATGTCTCGCTCATTTTGCAGCAAGTGCGTGCACAAGCCGATAGCGTGCCATCGCTCGCACCACTTGATGTGGAGATTTTCCGCTCCCCAACTCTCTGGAGTAGCAGCACCTTGCAAAGCAACACGCCCTTTATGGAGCGCGAGCGTTTAGCAAGTGTGCGTCTGCTCAAGGGAGATTCACTGAGCGTGGAAGTGCCTTTGCCTCGCTGGTATGGAGATTCGCTTCTGGCAGCGGCGCGGCGCGGTCAACAATTTTTGCAGGATAGCACCACGCTGACGCTTTCACTGGTGCCCCGTCAAGGCGAGGCGGTAATTACAATCAATGGATTGCTCTCTTTCCTGCGCCTATCGTTTGACTTGCGCACGCAAACAAGCATAGAGCGCCGCTCTGTCCTGATGCCTGTCTTCGATGCAGGCTACACAGGCAGCAAAAACTTTGAAGTCTTCGACTCCGATGCCATCTTTCTTGCACCCACGATAGGTGCGCGTAGCATTTTGAAGTTTCAGCTACCAATGTTGCGTCCGGGCGTATTGGTGAGCCGTGCAGAGTTGCTTTTGGTGCGCGATACGCTTTACACGCCTATTCAAATAGGCGATTATCAAGTAGGTGTCTCAAAAGCTACGGCGAATCGACAGAGCAGCAGCGAGGCGCCTGAACAACGAATGGTGATATTGCAGCGTAATCAATACCGTCTCTTGGTAACAGGCATCGTGCAACAGTGGGCAAATCAGCCTAGCACAAATTATGGGTTTCTCTTGCGAAGTATCAGCCAATCTCTCCCACCGAGCGAAGCAGGAAGCCTGAGCCCGCTGCGTTTCTTCGGTCCAGCAGCACCCGATTCACTACGCCCACGTTTGGTTGTAAGCTACATCGTGAGCAATTTTTAGAAGGCTTAGCGAAAGTGCTTTTGGAGCAGCATATTGAAAGAAGAGAGAAGCGTAGCGTGCAGCCTTTGCTTGCCACATGCAAGTATGTCCAAGTAGAAAGAAGCGTGCAGAGGCTCAGTTGGACTGGCTCAATGCACGCAAGCGCGCCAAGCCTTTTTGACCAATATCGCGCCGATACACTGCGCCCTCGAAGTGGATGTGCGAGACAGCTTCGTAAGCATCACGAATAGCCGTTTCCAGCGACTCATTCACCGCAGTAATAGAAAGCACTCTGCCCCCAGCAGTGTAAAGTTTCCCGTTTTCGAAGCGCGTGCCAGCATGAAAGACAAAAATCTCGCTGCTGGCATCTAAGCGACAGTCGCCATCAAAATGACATTGCCCTGTAATCACTTTACCAGTTTGATAGCGGTCAGGGTAGCCCTGCGAAGCCATCACAACTGTAGCTGCATATTTCGGCAAGGTCTCTATTACAGTAGATGCAAGAGTGCCATTCTGCAGAGCAAGAAGCAGCTGTAGGAAAGGTGTCTTGAGGAGTGGAAGAATGGCTTGTGTTTCAGGGTCGCCTAAGCGCGCATTATACTCAACAACCTTGGGGTCGCCGTTGCAAATCATCAAACCAATGTAGAGAAAGCCTTGATATGGGTAACCTTCACGGTGCATACCTTGCAAAGTAGGTTGGATAATGTGCGTTTCAACCTTGCAGAGCACATCAGGCGTAACGACTGGAGCAGGTGCATATGCGCCCATTCCGCCTGTGTTCTTCCCTGTGTCGCCATCACCAATGCGCTTGTGGTCTTGTGCTGTAGGCAGCAGCTTGTAGGTTAGCCCATCGGTGAGCACAAACACGCTGGCTTCTTCGCCGTCCATAAATTCCTCAATGATGACTTCACGACCAGCCTCGCCGAAAATTTTTTTCTCAAAAATGGCTGTGAGAGCTTCCAGCGCATCACCCTTATGATAAGCAACGGTCACGCCTTTGCCTGCTGCAAGACCACTGGCTTTGACAACAACAGGAAAGGTATGCAACTGCTCTACATACTCACGCGCTTCACGATGAGAGGTGAATCGCACAAACGGAGCGGTAGGAATGCCATGCCGCTGCATAAAGAGCTTGGCAAAGGCTTTGCTGGTTTCAAGCTGGGCAGCTTCCTGAGTGGGTGCAACAATAGGTAAGCCAGCTTGACGAAAACGGTTTCCAATACCTAATGCCAACGGTTGCTCCGGCCCGACAATCGTTAGGTCAATGCGATGGGAGTGAGCAAAAGCTACCAGCGCATCAATGTTGTCAGAAGCAATCGGCACCGCTTCAGCAATGCTGCCTAAGTTGCGAATGCCACCATTGCCGGGGGCAACAAAAATTTTTTCAACCTCAGGCGACTTGGCAACTGCCCACGCTAAAGCGTGTTCTCTGCCACCGCCACCGATAATCAAAACGTTCATTTTTAAGGTATTGCTTTGAAAGATACGCAAAGATACAACTTTTTAGAGGGCAAGCAGAGGCGAAAATCATAGCAGGCAGAGCCGAAATGGTCGCAAAGAGACGGCAACGGAATTCCGCCACAGGATAGGTCGTGCAGATTGCAGCTATGCATACTGAGTGAGCGGTATTGCACACAGCGCTATTGATAGGCAAGGCGTTTTATTCTAACTTCACAGCAAGGAAAGGTAAGCGATGAAAAGGATGAAAAGGAGAGTTCACCAGCTCTACCATGTAGCGTGGATTGCCGCATTTTGGGGGCTAGTGCTATCAGCGGCGTCGCTAAAAGATGAGTTGCCCAAGCCAAAATTTTCCCCTGATTCTCTGATGAAGCATGTGCAGGTGCTCGCAAGTGATGCACTGGAAGGACGTGCGGCAGGCACAAAAGGCGCAGACTCAGCAGCGGCATACATTGAGCACCAGTTTGTGACTTGCGGCTTACGTGCATTTCCAAGTGGATACCGCCAAGAATTCTGGGTGCCACTTGCCTTGAAGCTGGGCAAGCAAAATATGCTGACCTATGGCACGGCAACGCAAAAGCCAGTCAAAGCAAGGCTCGAAAAAGACTTTCTGCCGCTGGGTTATTCAAAGTCAGGTGCAGTAAGCGTAAAGGAAGTTGTGTTTGTAGGCTACGGGCTGTCGACAGAAAAGTATGATGACTATCGAGGCGTAGATGTAAAGGGCAAAGCCGTTGTAATGATGCGCCAGAATCCTGACGGCAATAACCCGCATAGCGAGTTCTATGAAGCATCTTCGCTATACCGCAAGCTCATAGTCGCAAGAGATAAGGGGGCAGCAGCAGTGCTCATCTTTTCAGGGGCAGCAGACTTTGAAGACGATGCACCGATTGAACTCACAAAGGACCGATTAGCCAGCGATGCAGGAATTGTAGCCGTAAGCATTACGCGGACACTGGCGGCAGCACTGCTCAACACCGATACGGAAAATCTGGCGCGCATCCAGAGACACATCAATGAAACGCGCCAGCCAAAGTCGTTTCGCATAAAGAAAACGCTTGCCATATCGGTTGAGCTGATACGAGAGAAGGCAAAAACAGCAAATGTAGTGGGCTACCTGCCTGCCACTGACTCGCTGGTGCGTGATGAGTATATCGTCGTAGGAGCGCATTATGACCACTTGGGCTACGGCGGTCCAGGAAGCGGATCACTCTCGCCTAATGAAAAAGCGATTCACTACGGCGCCGATGACAACGCTAGCGGCACAGCTGCTTTGTTGGAACTGGCACGCTACTACTCAATGCAGCAAAACCGCCCCAAACGTAACTTGGTCTTCATTGCTTTTGGTGCAGAGGAAATGGGACTCTTAGGTTCTGCCTACTTTGTGCAAAATCCACTCTTTCCGCTGGAGCAGATTAACCTAATGCTCAATATGGATATGATTGGACGAATGAAAGACTCCACACTGGCAATCGGTGGTGTCGGCACCGCTGCAGAGCTGAGCGAGCTGGTGGAAGCTGAAAATAGAGACGGTTTCAAGCTTAAACTCACCAAAGATGGATACGGTCCCAGTGACCACAGCAGCTTTTACAGCAAAGGTATCTCTGTGCTCTTCTTCTTCACAGGCACTCATGCTAACTACCACAAGCCCAGCGATACTTGGGAAAAGCTCAACTATCAGGCTCAAGCCCGTATTTTGGAATACATTGCGCGCATCATTGATAGGGTTGACCAGCGTGTCGTACGGCTGACCTTTACCAAAGCTGTCTCAGATAGCATCAGGGCACGCGCAAGCAGCGGAGGATTTCGTGTGTCGCTAGGCACGATTCCAAACTATGCAAAAGAAGTAGAGGGCGTAGAGTTAGACGGGGTGCGAGAAGGCAGTCTTGCCGAAAAGAGCGGATTGAAAGCAGGAGATGTAATCGTGCAATTTGGTGAAAGACAAATCCGAAACATCTACGACTATACCGAAGCCCTGCGTGAAACGAAACCTGGCGATGTCGTAAAAATTGTCGTAAAGCGAGATGGCAAGCCTATCTCGCTAACCGTTGAATTTCCAAGCAAGCAGTAATCGCCAGTCCTAAGATAGGATTGGCAAGGTGCTCAACCAGAAGGGAGGGGTGAGAAAATGAAAGCGTTAGGAGGAAGAAATATCAGGTGGAGATGGGTCGCCTCAGTCTTGGTAACAATGCTGCTGGGTTTTGCTGCCCTAAATGCAGCAGCACAAATTCGGCAGACCAACCTGCAAGTTCAGCCTGATTTTGAAGCAAACCTATTTAACTTTCAGGGCGAAAAAGGCGAGAGCATCCTCACGCTCTATGTGCGCGTCAAATACTCCAAGCTGACCTTCACAAAGAAAGAGGGCACATTTACCGCAATGTATGAGGTAATTGCCAGTTTTCTGGACGAAAAGGGCGCAATGGTTTGTGAAAAGCTCTGGACGGACACGGTCAGCACACGCGTCTACAGTCAAACAATGTCCAAAGACCTCTCACGCGAAATGAGTTTTAATGTGGAGTTGCCACCGGGCAAATATACCGCCGTCGTACAGTTCAGAGACAAGGAATCGGGACGCACCTCTGAGCAGCGCCGTGCGGTGCTGGTCAAGAACTTCAAGCGAGATAGGCCTACGCTTTCTTCAATTATGATTGTGCAAACAGAGTTCGACACAGCGGGGAATGTGAGCTATTTCCCGAATCTTTCCTCTGTTGTACCACTCAATGCCAAAGAGCAGGGACCGCAAATCTACTATGAGATTTACAATACCAACCCAAAGTATGAAACACTGGTGCTGAGGTATGCAATTAGTCATCGCACACGGCGCGACCAAATTGTAGAAGTCTATCGACGCGGCGTAACCTTAGCTGGCGAGCGCACGCGCGTGCTCGACACCATCAGCAGCCAGAGAATCGGTGGCGGAGATTACACACTCTCAATTGGCATTGAAGAGGGTAAAGAGCTACTCGATGAATCCAGTATCACATTTCTTACGCGCATACAAGGCACAAGCTTCTACATCAAAGACCTTGACAAAGCGATTGAGCAACTGGAGTATATCGCCAGTTGGGAGGAAATCAGCAAAATGCGTGAAGCCAAAACCAATGACGAAAAGCTGCGGCTCTTTAACGAGTTTTGGAAACGATATGACCCATCGCCGGGCACAGAAGAAAACGAGTTGCAAGCCGAATACTACGCACGAGTGGAATATGCAAACCAAAACTTTACTGGCTATGGCGAAGGCTGGCGCTCCGATATGGGACGCATTTTTATCAAGTATGGAATGCCTGACTTGATTGAACGCCAGCAGCAGGCATTTGGTCAGCGTCCATATGAGATTTGGGAGTATCAGCAGCACAACCTGCGCCTCATCTTCGTAGATGTCTCAGGCTTTGGCAATTATCGCTTGCTGCGCCCTGAATGGGATGCGCGCAATCGCATTCGTTAGCAGCACAGAGTCTAACTGTGCAACTCTCACGAAAAATACCTTTGAGGAAAGCCAGCACCTTTTCATATTTGAGCAGAGTTCTACTACCGAAAGTGTATGTATCGCAGCTGCATTACAAACTTACATATCTGCAAAGCCAAATGCTGCCAAAACGGCGTGTGGGTCGATGCTGAAGAGGCAAAGCGCATTGAGGCACAGGTGCTGGCTCGTCCTGAGTTAGCAGACTTGCATGGTAAAGTTCTCTGGAGCGAAGAAGATGAAGATGCAGACTACTTCCCTTCAGGAAGAGGCGTTGGCACAGCACTTAAGACGCCCGATGGACCGTGCATTTTCTTAGGCGAGGACTACAAGTGCCGCATCTACGAGTTCCGACCTCACTTTTGCGCCGATTATCCGCTGATGCATCCTGTCGCTACCAGCAAGCAGCCAGTGATGATCGACAATATGTTCGAGTCTATGCCTGAATGCATCTATCACGATATGCTCAAAGCCACGCTGAAATCGATTGAAGAAGAGAAAGCAGCTGAAGCAGCAGCGATGCAAGCTCAGCAAGGGACTACGACTTAATCATCAAGGTGTTGACACGACGGAGTTTCTTGCGTGGAGCAAGCTCGCTGTCATAGACACGCTTAATGCCATCGCCAAGTGCTTTCTCAATGTCACGAATGTTAGAGACAAGTCGCATCATACCTTGAATTTCAACTGAAGCGGCTTGGTCAGTGCCCCACATCGCTCGGTCAAGCGTGATATGACGCTCTACGAATGTTGCACCCAGTGCAACAGCTGCCCAAGTTGGAGCAAGCCCCGTTTCATGCCCAGAGTATCCGATAGGACACATTGGAAACTTGGCTTTCAGAGTGTGAATGACACGCAAGTTGAGTTCCTCAGGCGGGCAAGGGTAGGTAGAGGTCGAGTGCGCAATGAGGAGATTATCGGTGCCCAAGAGTTCAACAGCAGCTTCAATTTCTTCCATTGAAGACATTCCCGTTGAGAGAATAATTGGTTTGCCAGTTGCGCGCGTTTTGCGCAAAAGCTCAGCATCGGTAAGCGACGCAGAGGCAATCTTGTAGCAAGGTGGGTCGAACTGCTCAATGAAGTCGACGGCTTCTTCGTCCCAACACGAAGCAAACCACATAATCCCGCGCTCTTTGCAATGGCGGTCAATTTCTGCATACTGTTCAGCGTTAAACTCGACCTTGTGCCGATATTCAATGTAAGTAAGCCGCCCCCAAGGTGTATCGCGTTCAATATGCCACTGGTCCTTGGGCACGCAAAGCTCGGGCGTGCGCTTCTGAAACTTAACAGCGTCACACCCCGCTAAGATGGCGCCATCAATTAGTTTTTTAGCCAGCTGAACCGAGCCGTTGTGATTGATGCCGATTTCAGCAATCACAAAAACTGGCTCACCATCGCCGACTTTACGGTGTCCAATTTGAACAGTTGCCATACTTTCCCTGAAAAATTTGGTTAGATAGCCCTGAGATAGCTTGAAACCCGCCTCTCCCTCCGAGAGACTAAGTAGTGAAAGTCCAAAGTTAGGCGTTTTTACCTGAAATTTACTAATCGTGATAGGCGTGCAGTAAAGTGTGCGGTCAAGTTCACCCGCAATTCAGAGACTGTGCAGATTGGTGAGAGAACTTAGCGCTGCGGACTTGGCATAGCAGTGAAACTTTCTTAGCTTTCACTTTGTAGAAAGTCAGTGATTCTGCTCACGGAGGTTACCCATATGTCTCGCGCTCGCCTTCTGCTGCTTTTGCTGCTGCCTGCACTCATCTTAACAGGTTGTTACACCCAGTTTTTTGCCGATGAAGAGGTCTACCAAGCAAGCGAGCGTAATGAAAAAGCAATGCAGTCTGAAGGCACAACGATTGTAATTGATGAATACTTTGCACCAGCGCCTTATTTTGGCTCACAGTGGTTCTGGGGAGACTTTTGGTATGAGCCATGGTTTGATCCATTTTTTGCGTCGCCTTGGAGGTCAGTTGGCATAGGTTGGTGGGCGCCGTATTGGCGATGGAACGGGAATGCTTACTGGGGCTGGGCGCCCTACTGGGCGTGGTCTGGCTGGGTCTGGAATCCAGCTTGGGTGTGGGGCAATCCAACTATCGGCAATTGGGTGTGGGTGCCAAGTGTTGTAACGCCATCGGTGCAGCTAAGACAAGCACGAGTGGCAGGTAGGTTGCGGTTCGCAGTACCTGAGAATGATGAGACGATACCGCCGCCGAGTGTGGTAACACCCCCTGCAAACGACAATAGTGTGCAGCGTCGGCTAAGCTCAGAGTCCAGCGCTGTGCCAGCAGGTGCAATGCCTCTTGAAAAGACGCAGAAACGCACCAGACGCATTGAACCAGACAGCTATGCGCTTCCTTACCAGCCCACACCAAGCACAGCCTCTGAGCGCAAAGGTGCACCTTACCCACATCTATTTAGGCAAGAGTTGCGCACTCGAAGTGGCTACTACGAAACAAGCGGCTCAGGGAGTGGGGCAGGTTTGCGAAGCAGTTCGTCAAGTGGAAGCACAGGAGGAAGCACACGCTCATCAGGTCGAACTCGTGAATAAAGCGTGCTTTGATATGAAAGTGAAGGTTGTGCAAGGACTTTTGCTGCTCTCTATGCTTGCAGTAACGGGATGCATAGGCTACACGATGTGGTCTCACCCTGAGGTTGAAGTCTATGATGAAGCACTGCAAGCATATATGCTTGAGAGGGTAACCGTAACAGCAAATTGTCGAAGTTGCCACAGCAATCAGCATGACCAATTTGGCACATACGCACAACTCTTTTTTCAGCAAGATTCGCTGTCACTCTCGAAGAAAGACACCCTTCGTACTTGTCTATCCCCATCTGAGCTGCGCGGTTATGAGAACTACCAGCATTCGGACTGGGGGAAATACTACTACGCCGTGTGGTGGTTCAATCCAATCGTAGTTGAACAGGCATCTAACGGCACGATGGAAATAATCAATCTGACGCCCTCTCTGACTGAGCGACTGCGACAAAGCCCACTAGTGAGTCGAAGGCGCTGGGACGCAGTGCCAAACAGCACGGACACTTCGGCAAGCACCCGCACCTCGACGGCAGCGCCACCCACAAAGGCTGACCCGCCTACTCAGGGAGAGCGACGCACTACATCTGGTGAGGGCGCAAACACGCGTGCCAATCAAAATGAGTCCTCTGCTGACCCAGCCACTCGTGAATCAGGACGAACCCGCAAGTAAAGCAATGCAATGCAAACTGCGCAGACTATGATGCGTATCCGAGTTATCCTCACTGCTCTAATGCTCTGCAGCGCGGTGCAGTTCGCATATGCACAAAATGAGTTAGATGCTTTACGTCAAGCCCAGACCAGCTATGGAGTAGGTGCAAGGGCTATTGCGTTAGGGGCTGCTTACAGCGCTATTGCAAACGATTACGCAGCCACGCTCTTTAATCCTGCGGGGCTGGGACAAATCAAGCGCCTTGAAGCGAATCTTGGCTTTGATTTCTTTCAATACAGTGCGGACGCACTTTACCTCAATGCTTCCAACAGCGCAACGCACTCTGGCAATGGGCTAAACAGTATTGGCTTGGTCTTTCCCGTCCCAACCTATCGGGGCAGCTTTGTCTTGGCTGCAGGCTACAATCGGCTGCGCAATTTCCGAGCGGCACAAAATGCGACGGCACTGAATCCATCAGGTAGCATTAGCGATTGGTTTTTGACCTTTACGCCGCGTTTTGATGCGCAAGGTCGGATTCAGCTCGTGGATGTAGGGGCATTAGCATTCAATCACTACCTCATAAACGACCAAAATGGTCGATACGTCAATCCCGTTATCAATCGAGGGCAGGTGCTGCAAAGCTCATCGCTACTGGAAGATGGTAGCAGCAGTGCATTTGTGCTATCAGCCGCAATTGAAATTGCGCCAGCTTTGTTTATAGGCGGCACGCTAAACCTGCTCGGCTCACGCTACACATTTAATCGGGATTTTACAGAACGCGATGAACAGAACCTTTATCCCAACTTCATTTCACTGACGCTCTCTGAAAACTTTGAGACTGAAGCCAGAGGCATCAGTGTGAAAGCAGGAATGCTCTATCGTGCTGACCAGCACTGGCGACTGGGCTTGACGATTGAATCGCCAACATCGTTAGAGCTGAAAGACCGATTCAACACGCGCTTGCAGACGCGTTATGAGCGTCCACCCAATGGCGCAACGCGCAATACCTTCGACGACGCTTTACCAACTGGGGAGTTTGAGTATCGCTTGCAGACGCCATGGGTGTTTGGTGCCAGCATTGCGTTTGAGAGCAGTTTCCTTACGATAGCCACCAACTTGAACTATCGCGACTGGACACAACTCTCCTACTCAAGTGATGATGCATCACTTGCACGTGTCAATCGCGTCATTCTATCTGACCTGCAAGGTGCATTTGGAGCAGCCATAGGCTTGGAAATTCACCCAAGTGCTTTCCCTTTGCGCCTATGCGGCAGCTACGCTGTTGAGCAATCACCTTTTCGCTACCGTCTTTCAGAAAATCCAAATGAGAAAATTGCAACCTCGCTGGCTGATGTACGCCAAACATTTGGCATAGGGGTAGGCTTCCTAATCCAGCAAACGGTGGCAATTGATATAGCTTATCTCGTTACGACGCAAACGGCTCAAGGGCGACTCTACAGCGGCTCTCGCATCGTTTCGGAGACAATCCGCAACACAAATGTGATAATGACGGCAAGTTTCAGATTCTAAGGCAGTAATTGGAATAGGAGTAGCTTTGAGGAGTCTCTCCCACTTTTTCTAAATGAGCATTCACAGCGATAGCTATCCTGCACCTCACTTTTTAGACATTCTCCAAAGAAGCAGAAAAGCATTGCAGGAAAAAAGGATTTCGCTAAGTTGCGCCCGTTCAAAACCTTAACCACACAAAAGCGATGCAAGAAGTTTTTCTTGTAAGTGCCGTACGAACCCCCATTGCAAGCTTTCAAGGTGCATTTGCTACAAAGAGTGCAACTGAGCTGGGGGCGATTGTCGTCCGAGAAGCAGTCAGGCGGGCTGGCATTACTCCAGAAGAAGTGCAGGAATGCATTATGGGAAATGTGCTTCCTGCTGGATTAGGGCAAGCCCCTGCGCGACAGGCAGCAATTTTCGGTGGGCTGCCTGTTACGGTCGAGGCACTCACGATTAACAAAATGTGTGGCTCTGGACTGAAAGCAATTATGCTCGCTTCGCAAGCAGTGGCACTGGGCGATGCAGACATTATTGTCGCAGGCGGAATGGAATCTATGACCAACGCACCCTATCTCTTGCTCAAAGCACGAAGTGGCTACCGATATGGCAATGGTGAATTGATTGACAGTATGCAATACGATGGGCTGTTCGATGTCTACAACAAGTTCCTGATGGGAAATGCAGCAGAACTCTGTGCCAAAGAGTGTGGTATTCCACGTGAAGCCCAAGATGAATTTACAGTGCTAAGCTACACACGTGCATTGAAGGCTCAAAAGGAAGGCTGGTTTAATGATGAAATTGTGGCCGTAGAGTGGGAAGAAAAAGGCAAAAAGATGGGGCTTGCCGAAGACGAGGAGCCAAAAAACTTCCGACCTGAGAAGATTCCAACGCTAAAGCCAGTGTTTGAAAAAGATGGCACAGTTACAGCTGCAAATGCATCTAAAATTAATGATGGAGCCGCAGCAGTGGTGGTAGCCTCAGGTGAAGTGGTGCGCAAAAAAGGTCTGAAAGCCTTCGCAAAGGTAGTCGCATTTGCTTCTGCAGCGAAGCGACCAGAACACTTCACCACCGCCCCGATTGATGCAATTCCAAAGGTGCTGCAAAAAGCTGGAATGAGAATGGATGATATTGACTTGTTTGAGGTCAATGAAGCCTTTGCCGTAGTAGCACTGGCTGCAAAGAAAGCACTTTGCATTCCCGAAGAGAAGCTCAATGTAAATGGCGGGGCAGTTGCGCTGGGACATCCAATCGGGGCAAGTGGTGCGAGAATTCTCACCACACTCCTCTATGCTCTAAAGCATCGTGGTTTAAAACGAGGGCTTGCTGCAATCTGCTTAGGTGGTGGAGAAGCCTGTGCAATGATTGTAGAACTTGTCTAAACAAGCACTTGGGAAAACTTTTATTAAACAAAATTCTTTTACTATTGCGCAAATAAAGGCAAGAAAAGCGCGGTAAATGCATCGGATTTTTGAAAAGGATTTTACAAACACCTCAATCTTCAACCAAAACTCTAAGGAGGACAAACAATGGCGTTAATGATCACAGAGGAGTGCATCAACTGTGGCGCATGCGAGCCAGAGTGCCCAAACACTGCGATTTATGAGGGTGGCAAGAACTGGACGCTCTTCGGAGAGACATATGCGCCGCTAAGTGACTCTATCTACTACATTGTGCCCGACAAATGCACGGAGTGTGTTGGCTTCCACGAAGAGCCACAGTGTGCCGCTGTCTGCCCAGTTGACTGCTGCGTTGCAGACCCAAACTTCCCTGAAACCAAAGAAGAGCTTCTGGCAAAGAAAGAGCATCTTGAAGCCGATAAGAAGATGAGTAAAAAGTAAGTCCCGCTCTGTGCAAAGAAAACACAAAAAGCGATTCCACTTTCTGGAATCGCTTTTCTTTTTTTAAGGAAAACGCCCAAAAACAGGGGAACATAGCTTAGTGGTCCCTGTAGGACTTGAACCTACGACCAAGCGATTATGAGTCGCCTGCTCTAACCAACTGAGCTAAGGGACCGTTAAGGAGAGAGAGTTAAAGATAACGCTCAGGCAGGGTTTCTACAAAGCCAGCAAGAGTATTGCCGAATGAATGCGAACAGTGTAGAAGCGTGATGTCTGAGCGTGCCCTTAGTTTTGGGCTGGCAAGAAACTACTCGTCCCCGAGAGAAAAACAAGGATAAACTCACCTAACGGAAGTGAGGCGGTTTTCATAAATTTGCCGTTTTAAGCAAACAATGAGTCTTGATGAGTACTACACTGCTTTTCTGAAAGGTATTGAGGAATACAACGAGGCAAGGTTCTTCGAATGCCACGACACTTGGGAAGAAATCTGGCACGAGATATACGGAAGCGACAAAAAGTTTCTCCACGGTTTGATTCAGACCGCAATCGGGTTATATCACTTTACGAGTCGCAATCCGAAAGGGGCACGCTCAATGTTTGCCAAAGCGTTTGCAAAGCTGGAAGGCTACCAGCCAAGCTATCGTGGCATTGCGGTCAGTGCTTTACTGCGCCATATTGAACGGTATTGCATACCAGTGATTGAGCAGATGGAGCGAGGTGAAGCCGTTACGCTCACGCCAGATATGTTGCCAAAACTATACTTGCAACAGTAAGTATGTCGCTCAAAATCTACAACACGCTCAGTCGCCAGAAAGAAGTGTTTGTGCCGCTGGTTGAAGGACGCGTTGGAATCTATGTGTGTGGTCCGACCGTCTATGGGCACTCGCACATTGGGCATGCTAAGAGCTATGTGTCGTTTGATGTGGTTGTGCGCTGGTTAAGACATCTGGGCTACAAAGTCAAGTATGTGCAAAACATTACCGATGTAGGACACCTGACGGATAACGCCGACGAAGGGGAGGACAAAATTGCCGAGCAAGCCAAGCGTGAAAAGCTCGAGCCGATGGAAATTGCACAAGCCTACACACGCTCGTTTTTTGAAGATATGGACGCACTGGGGGTCTTACGCCCTAACATTTCACCAACGGCATCAGGACACATCCCAGAGCAAATTGAGCTAATCAAGACCTTGATTCAGAAGGGATATGCTTACGAAGTAAATGGCAGCGTGTATTTCAGTGTCAGTGCCTTTTCAGGCTATGGAAAACTCTCTGGTAGGACAAAGCAAGAAGAGTTAGAAGCGGGCACACGCGTGGCAGTGCGCAGTGAAAAGCGCAACCCCAGTGATTTCGCTCTGTGGAAGAAGGCTGAACCGGGACATCTGATGCGGTGGCCATCACCTTGGGGGTGGGGATATCCCGGATGGCATATTGAGTGCTCTGCAATGTCAATGAAATACTTGGGCGAGACATTTGACATTCACGGCGGCGGCATGGAAAATCAATTTCCACACCACGAGTGCGAAATTGCGCAATCTGAAGCGGCAACAGGCAAACCTTTTGTGCGCTACTGGATGCACAACAATATGGTTACGGTAAATGGCGTCAAGATGGGCAAATCGCTGGGTAACTTCACCACTATCAAAGATGCACTGCAAAAGGTAAGCCCACTAGTGCTGCGCTTCTTTATTTTGCAGTCGCACTACCGCTCCACATTAGATTTCTCTGATGCAGCACTTTATGCAGCAAAAGCGGGTCTGGATAAATTGCACGAGACCTACGCTCGCTTGCTAAATGCACCCGAAGGCACAGGCGTGCTCGAGCTCAAGCGCTTTGAACAAGCTTTCCATGAGGCAATGAATGATGATTTTAATTCCCCTGTAGCCATAGCAGTGCTCTTTGACCTTGCACGTGAAGTGAATCGACTACTGGACGGAGAAGGACTATCACCAGAAAGCAAGGCACAAACAATCGGTTTCTTCAATTGCTATGGTCGTGAAGTGTTAGGTATTTTGCCAGCATCGCCTGTTCAAGCACATCACGCATCAATGCAGACCTTGCAGAAGGTCGTAGAACTGGTGTTAGACATTCGTCAAGCGTCGCGTGCGAAGAAAGATTTTGCCACCAGCGACCTCATACGCGACCGACTAAAAGCAGCAGGGATTGAAGTCAAAGACACTAAGGACGGCACAGTGTGGCGACTGATGCATTGAGGGAAGGAAAGTTCAAGGCACCAGAACAGGAAGCGAACTTTCTGCCAAATTGTGCACACTGAGGATTTTTGCCACCCTCCAAAGGCTGGCGCATTATGCTGGATTAAGTTTCTTGCGCAGTTAAAACCCGCACCACAAATGAGCAAGGACGACGCACAGAAAGAAATCCTTAGGTTGCGCGCTGAAATCGAGCAGCACAACTACAACTACTATGTGCTGGCGCAGCCTACAATTTCCGACTATGAATTTGATAAGCTGATGGAACGGCTCATTGAGCTGGAAACCAAGTTCCCTGAGCTAATTACGCCTGATAGCCCGTCCCAGCGTGTAGGTGGCACGATCACGAAAGAATTTCCCACCGTTGTGCACAAACGCCGAATGCTGTCGCTATCGAACACTTATTCTCCCAGTGAGCTGCAAGAGTTCTATGAACGCGTGGTCAAAGGCTTAGCAAGTGAAGGCATCAAGGAGTTCGAGATGACAGCTGAGCTGAAATACGATGGTGTGGCGATTAGCCTAACCTATCGTGAGGGCCTCTTTGTGCAGGGTGCAACACGTGGTGACGGGGTGGTCGGCGATGACATTACGCAAAATCTGAAAACTATTCCAACCATTCCACTGCGGTTGCGTCGCAGCAGTCGCTCGGCACTTGCAGAGACGCTTCTCTCGACAGAAGTGGAGGTGCGCGGTGAAGTCGTAATGCTAAAACGCGACTTCGAAAAGCTTAATGCGCAGCGTGCAGAAACAGGCGAACCGCTTTTTGCAAACCCACGTAATGCGGCAGCAGGTACCTTGAAGCAACAAGATAGCCGTGAGGTGGCAAAGCGACCACTGACCTTCATCGCCTATCAGCTTGATAGTGAGGCACTGCCAGACAGCGTAACGCACTTTGAGCGGCTGGAACTCCTGCAAGAGTTAGGCTTTTACCTTGCTGAAGGAGCAGTGCGCTGCCGCTCAATGGGGGATATTCAAGCCTTTTTAGACAAGTGGGAGACGCAGCGTGATAGCTTGCCCTTTGAAATTGATGGCGCTGTGCTCAAGCTCAATGACCTTCGGCATCGCACTCTACTCGGTGAGACGCTTAAAGCCCCACGCTGGGCAATTGCCTATAAATTTTCGGCGCGGCAAGCTGAAACCACACTCTTAGGCGTCACGTTCCAAGTTGGGCGAACAGGTGCAGTGACGCCAGTTGCAGAATTGCAACCGGTGCGCTTAGCAGGCTCAACCATTGCACGCTCAACGTTGCACAACCTTGAAGAAATTAAGCGCCTTGACCTCTACATCGGCGATACGGTGGTATTGGAAAAGTCAGGTGATGTGATTCCGAAAGTGGTGCGCGCCATTCCAGAAAAGCGCCCTGTGAATGCGGTGCCAATCGCAGCACCGACGCATTGCCCTGAGTGTGGCACGCCGCTTGTTCAGCCGCCTGACGAAGTCGCGCTATACTGCCCGAATGAAGAACACTGCCCTGCACAAGTGCGCGGACGCATTCTGCACTACGCCTCTCGCAATGCGATGGATATTGAAAATCTGGGCGAGGCAATTGTGCGACAATTGCTCAAAGAAGGACTGATTGAAGATGCAGGCGACCTTTACTTTCTGGAAAAAGCCCGACTCATTACACTGGAGCGATTTGGCGAAAAATCAGCTCAGAACCTTTTAGATGCGATTGAGCAAAGCAAGTCCCGCAGCTTTGACCGTCTCATCTACGCCTTGGGCATTCGCCATGTAGGAGTGGCAACTGCCAGAGCCTTAGCTCAGCGATTTCCTTCAATTGCAGCACTGCAAGAGGCATCGCAAGCAGAGTTAGAGGCTGTGGAAGATGTGGGAAGCGTAATTGCAGAAAGTGTCTATAACTTCTTCCGAAGAGAAAGCACAAAGAGACTAATTGAGAAGCTGGCGAAAGCAGGAGTCCGTTTGCAAGCTGACCAAGCACAAGTGCCCAAGGTGGTCAGTGAAAAAATCGCTGGCAAAACGTTTGTCTTTACAGGTGCGCTGTCTGTAACGCGTGATGAAGCCACGAGAATGGTGCTGGAACGGGGTGGCAAAGTAGCAAGTTCGGTCAGTAAAAAAACGGACTATGTCGTAGCAGGAGAAGAAGCTGGCTCAAAACTAGCAAAAGCAAAGGAGCTCGGAATTAGGGTTCTCTCCGAGCAAGAATTTATGCAAATGCTGGAGTGAAGACGACTTTGCTGCATCGAAAACAAGAAGGGGCTTCAAAAAGAAGCCCCTTTCTTACACCACGGCAGCCTGATTTACTTAACTAACATCATTTTCTTTGTCTCCACGAAGCTGCCAGCCTGCAGGCGGTAGAAGTAAATGCCACTGGCAAGGTTCGTGGCGTTAAAGGTAACCTGATACCGACCTGCCTCTTGGCGTGCGTTGACCAGCGTGGCGACCTCACGACCCAGCATATCATAAACTTTCAGCACTACATTCGTAGCGGTTGGCAGCTGGTAGCTAATTGCCGTGCTGGGGTTGAATGGGTTTGGATAATTTTGTGCCAGTTCAAAGGTGCGTGGCAAGCCCGCATCCACTTCAACGATGGGGCTGTATTCAAATGTACCGTCAAAGTCAATTTGCCTAAGGCGATACTGCACCGTGCCAGAGGCGGTTCTATCTACGAAAGAGTAGGACTGGGCTTCAGTGGTTGTGCCTTTGCCCTTGACGAAGCCAATTTTCTCCCACACAGCTGCATCTTGACCAGCGCGTTTTAGGAGACGCTCGACTTCGAAGCCAGCATTGTTTTTCTCAGAGGCGGTTGTCCACTCGAGCTTGACACCGCGAGCATCTGGCACTGCAGTGAATGAGGCGAGTTCAACAGGCAAGGCATTCGCAAAGTCGCGGCTGCCGATAGCCAATTCAAAGAAGTCGTTAACAGGCACCGTGCTCACAAAATGACCATTGATGACTGTGCCGCCAAGGTCTTGCCAATCGCCATTTGGTGTCGTGCGTCCAAGCCAGCGAATTGAAGCGCTATTCAGCACGCCTTGCAATGCCGAGAGAGGCACGCTAACGGTGGCGTTCTGAATGGTAGCGCCACCATTGAGCACACGCCAGTAGTATTGGCTTAGCACGACAATCCCACTAGGCAGAGCGCCACCACTTGGGGCAGCTTGGATATACTCTACGGTAATAGGCGCAGCAGCCAGCACATTTGCTCGAATGGTGAGATTCGTGCCGTCAAAGACCATTGTGCTCGGCGCAGCGTGATTGACAGCAGGCACAACGCGAGCTGTAGCTACTGTGCCGATGATGGACGAGGTAAATCGGTAGATGGTGCCGCTTGTCGGGAAGGCAGCAGATGAGCGGTTGCTAACCCCCGTGGTCGTCGAGCCTGTTACGCCGTCCATAAAGTCACCCGGCCCTCCAACTGGTCCTTTGATGCCAATTGAAGCGGACGAGGATGAATTAGCAGGCTGTCCGTTGGTCGGGCCGTAGATGAACTCTATGACATTGCTGGTTTCATAGAGTCGGATTTGGAAGTTTAGACGGAGCGCTGTTGCTGGTGGTGCATTATAGTAGTCACGCACATTCTCGAATTGAATAATGACAACACGATTAGGGGCGGTGCCAGAGACCGCAGTTCTGACCGCTGAGGTGGGTGAGGCATCGACAAGCAAATCGTCCCACCATGGAGCAAGGACGTTAAATGGAGCAGACGTTGTGAATAGATTTTCATTGAAGTAAGATGTAGAAGCAGTTCCGAAATTCACAAAGCCGTTTGTGCAGATATTAAGGCTCGTGTAGCTCGTGCCCAAGTAGTTGAAGCTGAAGGGCAGCGCAACAGTGACCACTCCATCGTCAGGGTTCGAGAAAGAAATTGGTGTTGTCGTAATCGGTGTGTATGTGGTAGATGCAGAGGAGCGGGTGTAGACACTCGACACAGTGCCGACAAAGCTGAGAGTTGGGCTAGTCGCTGAAGCTAACCCAGAGGCGCTCGCAAGCAGTGAAGCCGAACCAACTTGGTTGTAGGTGATACCACTAATTGTAACTTGCGTTTGACCTGCAGGAATTGTGCCTGTGAGCGTGCCCCCGAAAGTGCCCGTACCCGTAGCCCGCGAAAGGGTTACTGCTACAGGGGTGTTAGATATTGTAGCTGAGCCTGTGTTATCCCTCAGTTCTACACTCACGCTGAACGGTGCTCCAACTGGAATCGGTGCAGTCGGCACTGCAACAAATGCTAGTTGCGTGGGTGGGGCTGGTACTGCTGTAGCGATATTGTCCAGATACAAGTTATTTCCAAAGTCATTGACGCCAATGAAGGCGATGCGCACTGTGCGACCTGCAAAGGCACTAAGGTCAATCCACTCTGTGCGCCACTCTGTTGCAGTAGGCACAAATGAAGATGTAGTCGAGGGTCGTGTGGCTAAGTCGTTTCCACCCTTGTAGTAAATTACATTTGGGTATGTCCGCCCGCCGTCCGTAGAGACACGAATTTCTAGCGTATCAGCGTAGCCAGGATAGACAGCATATGCGACATCGAAGCGCAGGAATGCACCAGACGGCACAGTGAAAGGTGTGCTAATGAGTGCGTCAAACTGCCCCCTTGCTGAGTAAGTGTAGAAGTTGATAAAAGCAGAGCCAGGGTTAGTGCGTCCAGTGGCGTTGCGTGTCCATGTGATGCTATTGTCAGGGTTAAAAATCTCCCAACCAGTGGGCGGGAACTCCGTTGGCACGAAGTCCACATTAGCCAAGCCAACAGGCGGTGGAACTACATTGAAGGGGGCGCTGGTGACACTCGGCAAGCCAGTTGCGGTGGCACGAAGACGCACACCATTTTCCACACGGTTATAAATCAAGCCAGAAATCGTGCCTGTTCGCTGACCCACAGGAATCGTAACCGTGCGGTTGCCACTCACTGTGCCCGTTCCAGCCGCAGGTCTGGTGTCGATAGTAACGGTAACAGGTGTAGTAGCGGCTTGCGGAACGCCAAACGCATCCCTTAGTTCTACGGTTGCGCTGAAGCCAACATTTGCAATCGGTGATGCAGGCGTGATGTTAGTAATAGCAAACTGCGTAACTGGGCGGCGCGGAACAAAGCGGTAGGTGATTCCGGCAGTGGGTAGAACATTGTTGCGATGATTGAAAGTCGAAAGTGAGCCTGTGCCACGACGGAAAGTAGGACCGGTCCATGCGACTGCAGAAGTTTTTCGTGCAATCGTGGTTTGCAAAACTGAGGCATCCAAATGCTTAATACCTACTCCAAAAGCCTTAAACAATGCTGGGTTTGAAGACGGGCTGAAAGTTCCATACACGAACTCAATGATGCCATTTTCATACAGCCGAATCTGAAAATTCATATTGTTATACTGCTCTGGGTGATTCTGGTTAAGCAACGTCGAAAACTTCGCTTTATCGCGCACGTTTTTGAACTGAATGATACAGACACGATTGGGAGCTGTACCAACAGTATGCACGCGATACTCTGCTGGCAGAGTTCCGCCTTCCAAGTCGTGGTTCATCACGGAGAGAATGTTGATGTCAGCAGGATGTGTGCTAGTCAAGGCCCCACCGTTCCCATCTTCATCAGCTGGATCCGTAATGAAAAGATTGGCGCGAGAGGGTGGGGCATTACCCAGTTTAATGAAGCCATTAGTGTTCAAAACAAACTGCGTGAACGTTGTACCATTGAAGTTGAAGGGAAAGCCAATGTTCTGTGGAGCTGAATTGGCGTCATCATTGTTCGCAACGGAGATAGCGTCTCCACTGCTTCCTAAGTCTGAGTATGTGCCTTGAATGATTTGCACGTCCTCGGGTGTGTAGAGCAAAACAGAGCGTACCAGTGCAAAGGGACGACCAATTTCGGTGACGACGCCAGCACGAATGCGAATCGCATAGTCATTACCATCTGGCAAAGAAGTTGGAGGCGTAAAGGTAAAGCTGCGCGTAGAAGCAGGCAGATTGCTTGCGATCTCAAGCACAGCTGAGCGACCACGCAGCAAGTCAATACTGATTGGGACATCTAAATTACCAACGACAGACCAGCGAATTGTAGTCGGTTGACCTTTCAGGACGGCAGTAGCAGGCTCAGTAATGTTGATAAGAAAGCCAAGCGCTGCTAAGATTGCCTTGCGCGCATTCACTCTGCCATAACCCATCTCTATGTTCCAAGTGCCAAAAGGACGGTCAGGCAGGCTCGCATAGCTATAGAAGCCAGCTTTGTCTGTCGTGGATTGCAGAATCGCTTCCAGTTGCTCCACGCGAAGTGATGGACGCACTGAGGCAATCATTCCCACAACGCTTGCCGCAATAGGGCAAGAAGCAGAAGTGCCGCCAAAGAAGGTCACATCGCCCGTGCTATAGCCAGCAGTGCCTTGGCGGTCAATCGTTAAAATCCCTGTGGCGATGCCACTAAAGTCGCCGGGCGCAACGATGTCCAAGTCAGTGCCAAACTGCGAATAAGAAGCGCGGGTGTCAGTGTGCGTCGAAGAGCCGACTGCAATCATATTGGCTGCACGAGCGGGATATCCAACGGTGCTTGTGCCGCCGTTCCCTGCTGAAAAGAGCACGACTGCCCCCAAGCGACCCCGAGACTGTGAGCGTACTGCATTGAAACTGGCTTCTTGCGCAGCACTGGGTACGCCACCGCCCCAGCTGTTAGAAAGCGCAACTACACCGGGCGTGTTAATCACCCGTGTGGCCATACGGGTAATGTCCAGTTGCGTAAAGTTGAACGAACCGCCAGTCGGTGCAGTTGAAGCAATGTCAATAAGCAGCAATCGCACATTTGGTGCACCGCTGGCAACCAAAAATCCGTTATCCGTTCGAGCGCCGATAATACCAGCGCACGGCGTGCCGTGATTGGAGTCGGCATTTCTAGGCAGAGCAGGGTTGGCTTCATCAAAGGTGCGGTATGAATCTACGATTTTGCCAACCAATTCAGGGTGGTCGAGGTCATAACCCCCTGCATCGGTAATGCCGACGACAATGGTCGAATTTCCAAAGGTCAGAGCCCATGCACCCAACGCATTAATGTCAGCACCTAAGACGCCACCGGTCTGACCCGTGTTATTCAGCCACCACTGCTGTGGAAACAGTGGGTCGCTGACCTGCATCAGGCTGGAGTAGTCAGGGCGAGGTTCAGCTTGCGGCTTTGGGGCTTTTTGGCGAGGGGCATCAGGTTCAGACACATCTGGAATCGTGCGCGTCTCATCGGCAATGCTACGAGCGATGCCAGCCATCGTTTCCTCTCTAAGGTCGGCAGTTGGCAGCACTGCACGGTCACGAGGAGCTGGAACAGCTGAGGGGGATTCATGAATTTCGTAACCAGCTTGGCGCAGCATTTCTTTCTTTATGCGCACACGCTCCTCTGGGCTAAGGTCTTTGCTGCGCTCCAGAAGCATTAACGGGTCAGTCTTGTCAGGTGTCTTTTGCTTTGGAGTTTCTTGATGGAGATACCCACGCATCGTGAAGTTGGGCTCGGCATAGTTAAAGAGCTGGCTTTCTTGCAACAGGTTGGCAATCTCAAACACATTGGCGCTGGGGTCAACTTTTGCATAGAACTGCTCTTGGTCACCAAGTTCGTAGCGTGCAAAGATGGAGACCCCAACTTTGCGTAGCAGAGCTGTTACTGCAGGGTCATCAGGTGTTTTAGGAGAGAAGACAATTTCGTTGGTCACCCATACCGTATCTCCGGAAGCGGCTTGGTAAGCTGGATAGACAGACTCAACATCGGGATTGCGCTTTAGTTCTGCAATCACCTCGTCCATTGTGCGTTGGTTGCGCTGATTGGGCTGCAAGGTATAACGCACAGTATTGTAGGCAGAAATGTCCGTTTCTTTGGGCTCCATCAGCACGGAGGCTAGCCGACGTGAAAGCTGTCCAACTCTCGCCTTCTGACTGGCTGGAACGGATTCACGATATTTTACCATCACCTCAGAGGTCAGGGGCGAGAGATACATTTTCTGCCCTTTGTAGTAGTAAAATGGATTCTCTTGGGCTTGGGCGAGAAGGGCAAAGAAAAACAGTGGCAGCAGTAAGACGTAATTTTTCCTGCAGTGCTTCATAGTAATGGTTGGGTTATTTGTGATTCAAAAAAGCCCTCCTTAGAGAAGGTTGTTTTGTTGATAGGAAAATATAGCAATTTCTCTCAAAAGTATATTATGCCAAATTAGGCATAGCTAAAACCTAAGAGTAGTGGCAAGGCGTAATAGCCGCAGCCCATCTTCTCTGAAGAGAGGAGAGACAAGCTGGCCCTCAGTCAGAATCGGGAGCAGAGTGCAGCAGTTGGGGGGTGTCATCAGAGGATAAACTTGTGGGTAGTATGTTCTTCTCATTGAAGGGTCAAGTAGCCGTGCAGATGAGAAACTAAGGGGAGCGCCCTTGCTTGGCATGGCAGCACTGCAGCGTTGTATCCCAGTTGCGCTCACACCTTTCTTTGTGGCTTAGGTAGAGCTTTTTATATTTGAGGCGCTTTGAACTTAACTAACAAGCGATGCGTCGCTGGTCAGTGGGCAATAGGAGTGGGGACAGTGAGCAGCCAGCGGCAGGTAAAGCATCGCGCTGATTGCTATGGACGCAAGCAGTAATCGTGCTTCAAACGAGCCCGAGCCAACTTTGAATCACGCTGTGCCGCCGCAGCCAGCGGTTTCATCACCAGCAACCGATGGTCAAGTCAAAGTGGTCGTTGTAACATCGGTAATGCTGTCATTTATCTCTTTTTGGCGTGCGGCAGCGATTGTATTAGGTGATTTAGCCTCTACGGCGTATTACATCGGAGGCATCACTGAGCGGGCAATTGGCGAAGCCGCCCCGTATTTCATCTTTGGCGTGATGCTGTTTGCCTTTGCGGTGCGCCTCGTCTACATTGAGTCGTGCTCCATTTTCACGCGCGGCGGAGTGTATCGGGTGGTGCGTAATGTGCTGGGCGAGGGTTTTGCGAAGGTGGCTGTCTCCGCCCTAATGTTTGACTATGTCCTTACAGGTCCAATCAGCTCAGTATCCGCAGGACAATACCTCTCTGGTTTGATAAATAGCTTCCTTCCGAAACTGGGGATTCATGCCGCAATTGATGTGCATTTTTCCTCACAAGCATTTGCGATTGCAATCATTACATACTTCTGGTGGGTGAACACCAAAGGGATTACGGAATCATCGACCGCTGCACTGCGCATTATTCAAATCACAGGGGTAATGATTATAGTGATGCTGGTGTGGTGTGGCTACACGCTCTATGTGCGAGGCGTAGAGTGGCCGCGGTTTCTCATTTCCTTCAATGAAGAGTCGCTAGGATTTCTGACCCACACGAAGCTGGGTGAGCAGTTACTTTCTGGCAAGACATTGGGGCTGATTGGCATTGTGATTGCATTAGGGCACTCTATGCTGGCAATGTCAGGTGAGGAGTCTTTGGCGCAGGTCTATCGCGAAATCGCAGCGCCAAAACTCTCAAACCTCAAGCGAGCAGCCGTTGCAATCTTAATTTTTAGTGTAACCTTTACGGGTGTGTTCTCTTTCCTTGCCGTGATGATTATCCCTGACGAGGTGCGTGTGACACAGTATGCAGATAATTTGCTCTCAGGCTTGGCGATGCATGTAGAAGCGCCCGAATCGGTGCGACTGGGCTTGCAAGCATTTGTGGTGCTGGTTGGCTTTTTGATTCTCTCAAGCGCAGTGAATACGTCATTTGTCGGTGCAAATGGCGTGCTGAATCGTGTCGCAGAGGACGGCATTTTAGCAGACTGGTTTCGCAAGCCGCACCCTGTCTATGGCACCAGCTACCGAATGATCAATATGATTGCGCTATTTCAACTAACGACGGTGGTGCTGAGTCGTGGCGATGTCTATGTGTTAGGGGAAGCCTACGCATTTGGCGTAATCTGGAGTTTTGTCTTCAATGCATTTTCAATGCTGGCGCTGCGTTTCAAAGACCGGCGCCCAAGAGAGTTTAAGGTGCCGCTCAACATCAAAATTGGCGATGTGGAATTTCCTGTGGGGATTCTACTGGTGCTACTAGTGCTGCTTACGGTAGCAGTGGCGAATCTATTTACGAAGTCGGTAGCAACGGTGTCGGGCGTGCTCTTTACGATTTTCTTTCTCATCTTGTTCAGTGTCTCAGAGCGACTGAATCGACAAGCAAAATTGCGTCGCTTAAAGCAGCAGAGAGAGCTCTCAGCGGAAGACTTAGAGACGCTGGAAAAGTTCAATCAAGAAAATGGCTGGTCTATTACGCCAGAATCAATTGGCTCAGAGAAACCGCGTCGGGTACTGGTCGCAGTAAAGCGATACACCAATTTGGAGCACTTGGATAAGTGCCTGGAAGTAACGGACACAGACACAACGGACATTATCGTGATGACTGTGCGTGTGATGCAAAAGGGCAGCATCGCTTCGTTCAACACGGAGATGACAAGCGAGGAACGCAAACTTTTTACCGAAGTCGTCAACCTTGCCGAAGAATACGGCAAGCCGGTGATTCCTATCATTGTGCCCGGCTACAATGCCTTTTTCAGCATTGTGCGTACGGCTAAAGAGTTGGGTGCAAGTGAAGTCTATCTAGGTGAATCGCAGCGATTTAGTATGGAGACGGAGCTGGAAGAATTAGCCATGATTTGGGGCTACGAGCGACCTGATGAACAGCACAAAATTATGTTTCGCGTCTTCGATAGCGAGCTGCAAAAAGTCGAGGCAGAGCTGTGATGTGCCCTCTTGTGCAAGTCAAAGCAAGTATCGGGAAGAGCCCTCAAAATCTCTGGTTTTGTGCAATGTGCGCTACTTCGCCCTGATGCTCGGTGCTTGAAAGCCAAGACGCTGCGTTAGCGGAGCAAAAAAGCAGCAATGGCAAGACAAATGACCCCCGCACCCAAAAGAATGGCAGCGAAGG